>CAMVBZ010000018.1 GCA_947165815.1 uncultured Clostridia bacterium | reverse complement strand
ATGGTTTTATTCTAGATAAGCTAGGATGGAAGTTGTCTCCAATGTTTGATGTTAATCCAAATATAGATGGAAACTCACTTTCACTAAATGTAGATAATTATAGTGGGGAATTAGATTTGGATTTGCCTATATTAGTGGCTCATAAATTTGGAATTAGTGAAGAAATCGCTGTAAATATTATTGAAAGAATGCAAGATACTATAAAGCACAGTTGGACGTTCAAATCTAAACAATACGGAATAAGTTCTAGTGAAATTTCTATGATGGAAAAATGCTTTGCATTGACTGAGAAAAAAATAAAATAGAAATTATTCGCTTTTTAATATTCCTTTAAGAAATGTGATGTAAAATGATTTCAAACATACAAAATAGTTAATCTTGTTGATTTTATTATTTTAATGTGTATAATTATAGTATATAAAATTGGGGAATTTCCCATATAAGGAGTAAAAAATGATCGCAACATTAGCATTAGCAACACAATATTGGATGTATATCGCAATTGGTGTAGTACTAGTAGTTATGATTGTATTAACAATCATCCCACAAAAGAAACGTCAAAAAGAACAAAAGCAAATGATGGATTCCATTCAAGTTGGAACCAAGATTATGACAATCGGTAGAATGGTTGGAAAGATTACACAAGTTAACGCAGACAACACATTAATCGTTAACGTTGGAACAGAGAATAGTCCTACATTAATCGTTATAGACAGACAAGCAGTAGGTCTCGTACTTGAAAACGTTGCAGTAGCAGCTCCAGCAGTTACAGAAGCAGCACCTGCAGAAGAACCAGTAGCAGAAGAAGCTCCAGTTGAAGAAGCAGTTGTTGAAGAAAAAGCTGAAGTAGCAGAAGAAGCAACAGAAGAAAAGGCAAAAGACGAAGAAGTTTTCTAAGAAAAACTAATTTCTAATTTAACAAGATGTGCACTCGGTTAATCCAGTACATATCTTTGTTATTAGAAGGAATAATTTTTGAGGTGTATATATGAAACACATTAAGACAGTTGCAAGCAATTGCATGAAGAAAGATGGAAATATTGGATGTGGTGAATGCCAATCCTCATGCCAAAGTGCATGTAAGACAAGCTGTACAGTAGGAAATCAATCCTGCAAAAACAGAGAAGAAAAAGTTCAAGTTAAGAAAGTAGAAAAATAATCTCTTTTTTTGAATATGGTTAAGTTTTTTCGTTCGGCAATAGTACCGGACAAGTATTACATATTCGATGTCGAGAGTGGCAGCTTACACACAGTTGATGCTGTCGCTTTTTATATTGCCAAAAAACGTTATAACCAATTAGAAGAAGGAGAGGAACTATATCTTAAAGATATAGATAAAGAGACAATTGAGGAAGTAAATGCAGAATTAGAAGAACTTGAAAAGATGGAAGTTTTAAATACTCCGGAGGTTAAGTTCAATATCCCATATACAGGGGAAATAAAAGCATTATGTCTTCATATTTGTCATGATTGTAATTTAAGGTGTCCTTATTGCTTTGCTCATTCTGGAACATATAATACCCCAAAAGATTATATGACATTTGAAGTTGGCAAGAATGCAATAGACTTTTTAATTGCCCATAGTGGAAAGAGAAAGAATCTAGAAGTTGATTTCTTTGGTGGTGAACCATTGATGAACTTTGATGTTGTTAAACAGATTGTAGAGTATGCTCATAAAGCTTGTGATAAGGTGGGAAAAGTTATCAACTTTACATTAACAACCAATGGATTATTACTCAATGAAAGTGCTAGAGAATGGCTTAATGATAATATGGAAAATGTTGTTATTTCAATAGACGGAAGACAAGAAATCCATGACAAATTAAGAGTAACTCCAAATGGTTCAGGATCTCAAGCAATAACCCTTAAAAATGCAATTGAATTTAGAAAGATTAGGGGAGACAAAAAGTACTATATTAGAGGCACATTTACAGCCAATAATTTAGACTTTGCAAAAGATGTTCTTTATCTTAATGATAAAGGTTTTGACCAAATCTCTGTTGAACCTGTAGTTTTAGATGAGAATGATCCACTTGCTATAACCGAGAAAGATATCCCAAGAATTTACGAAGAATATGACAAGCTTTCTAGGGAGTACGTCATACGTAGAAAAGGGGATAAGTGGTTCAATTTCTTCCACTATATGATAGACCTCAAAAATGGTCCATGTGTTTTAAAAAGATTAAGAGGATGTGGCGCCGGAAGTGAATACGTTGCTGTAACTCCAGTTGGAGATATTTATCCTTGCCACCAATTTGTAACAGACAAAGAATATTTGATGGGTAGTGTTATGGATGGTACATTTAATCCAGATATCCAAAGGAAATTCTTTGACGTTAATGTTTATTCAAAAGATGACTGCTCAACATGTATTGCTAAGTACTATTGCTCTGGCGGTTGTGCAGCCAATTCTTTACATTATGCTGGTTCTTTAAACAAGTGTCATAAACTTGGATGTGAACTAATGAGAAAGAGACTTATATCTTCTTTAGATATTTATTCGGTAGAAAACGAAGAATAATCCCATATTTTTAAATAGTTTTATTTACCTCACTTTAGTGTTATTATCATTAAAAATGATTTGACTATTATTATACACATAACTATAATTATTATGTTTATTTATAACGTATACATATGCGGAGGCACTTAAACGTGAGCAAAACAAAATCAATAGTCGTCCTATCTATCATTTGTGTTTTCATCGCTTTGATGATAGTTTTTGCTGTTGTTGATTTTCCAATCGGCAAATCAGTATATGACTATCACGGCTATGCAAAGACAATTTCATTAGGTATGGACTTAAGCGGTGGTATTGAAGCCGTTTACAGAGTAACAGATGACGGCATTGGTAACCTAGATCAAAGAATTAATGGTACTGTAAGTTCTTTACAATCATTGCTAATTGATAAAGGTTATACTGAAGCAACCGTCACCACAAGCGAAAACGGAGGGATACACTATATTACAGTTCAAGTCCCTAACGTAGACGATCCAGAAAGACTTCTTAACTTAATTGGTAGACCAGCATCTCTTGAATTCAGAAGTGCACAATCTACAGACAAGAGTGAATATGAAGTTCTTATCTCTGGTAAAGAACACTTAGACAATGCGTATGTTTCTGTAGATAACAACAATCAATATGTTATCGCATTACAATTCAACGCAGCTGGTACAAAGAAATTCGCTGAAGTAACAAAAGAGTATTTAAATAAGTCTATTTACATTTATGTAAATGATGCTTTCTATACAGAAGTTAATGTTCAAGCTGAAATTGCAGATGGTAGAGCAATCATTTCAAACAATTCAGGATATTCTTATGAAGAAGCAAATGAATTTGCAACAAAACTTCAATCCGGTACATTTGGTGTAGATTTAACAGTTTATTCACAAAGTTTAATTTCTGCAACATTAGGACAAGACGTTATTAAATGGGCACTTATTGCTGGTGCTTGTGGTATTGGCGTAATCCTTATCTTCATGGTATTAATGTATCGTTTACTCGGTGTTGCTGCAGATATCGCTCTCTTAATTTACATCACATTATTACTTTGGTTCTGTGCAGTTCTTCCATGGGTACAACTTACACTCGCAGGTATTGCAGGTATCTTACTCTCCATTGGTATGGCTGTTGACGCCAACGTTATTATATTCGAAAGAATTAGAGACGAATTTAGGACTTCAAGTAAATCTATTCAAACATCTATTAAGACCGGTTTCAAACGTTCAACTGGAGCTATCGTAGACGGTAACGTAACAACAATCATCGGTTCTGTAGTTCTTTGGATAGTAGGTTCTGCAACATCAACATCAATCGTTGGATTTGCTGTAACATTATTCATTGGTATTATTCTTTCAATGTTTACTGCTCTTCTTGTAACAAGGTTAATTCTTAAGTGCTTCGTACCTTTAAATAGTACAAATGAAAAATTGTACGGATTAAAGAGAGGTAAGATTGAAGAAATAGAGGAGACAAGTGAAACTCCTGTAACAGAAATAGAGACTTCGGAGGTGGACGCATGAAAGGTGTATCATTAGACTTTACGAAGTCAAAATTCAGATTTGATGAAAAATATCGTCTTTGGTTAATATTACCAATCGTTATTATACTTGTAACAATCGCTGTTATCGTTGGTTTAGGCGAAACATTATCTGGTGGATACATTGATTCAATCGGAATTGGTATCGACTTTGAAGGTGGTTCTAAAGTTAGTGTAGACTTAACAGCAGCAAAGGGTGCAGATGCTAACTATGATGAATGGGCACAAAAGATTGAAGCTGAAGTAGAAAAGAACCATATTGGTGAAAACTACATTCATATCAGTTATATCCAAAAGTTAGAGAACTCTAACAATGGACACGTATCCGTTCAAATTAGATATAGAAACGTTACTGCAGATGACGAAGAAATGAACCAGATGAATGAAACAATTAAGGCACAAATTGCTGAATTGTTAGGAACAGATGAATCTGTTATTACATATGAATCTGTATCATCCACAGCAGCAAAGAACTTACTTTCATCTGCTGGTCTTGCAGTTGGTATTTCAGTTGCTCTTATCTTAATTTACATCATCATCAGATTCACATTCATTTCTGGTATTGCAGCTATTATCGCATTAATCCATGACGTTGTTATCATGTTCTGTTTAACAGTATGGTGCAGAAATATTCCTATTAACACATCTTACGTTGCAGCTATGGTAACTATCGTATCCTACTCAATTAACAATACAATTGTTATTTTCGATAGAGTACGTGAAATCATGAAGCCATTCAAGGGAATGAAGAACATAGATTACAATGCAATTGGTGATGAAGCAATTAAGTCAACAATGAGACGTTCTATCTTCACAACATTCACAACACTCGTAACAGTATTCTTCCTCGCAGTATTAGGCGGAGACAGTATGCAAGAATTCTGCGTACCAATTATTCTTGGTTTAGTAGCAGGTTTCTATTCATCAATTTTTGTTGCAACTCCACTCTGGGCAAGAATGAGTTATTCTTGGGAAAGAACTCTTGAAAAGATCAAAATCAAGAGAGGAATTGAAACTGAGAAGTTTGTATCTGGTGAAACAGAACAAGTAAATCCTAAGACATTAGGAAAGAAGAATAACAAGGTGGAAACTGAGTTAGGTGGAGATAAGCCTTCTAGTGATGAAGCTAAGAAGGCTAAGGCTGAAAAGGCGAAGGCAAATACAATTTATAAGTATAGCAAGAAAAACACACAATTTAAGAAAAAGAAATAATGAATTTTGCCCTCGGAAAACACGAGGGCATTTTCTACGATAGTAATATGGAAGATAGAGTACTACTAGATTATTGTTCCCAATTAAAGATTTCTCAGAGATTTGGTTCTCTTCTTTTGGCACGTGGATTAAATAACATAGATGATGCAAGGAAATACTTACACCCATCTATAGAAGATATGCAAGATCCATTTGCCATTTTAGGTATGAAAGAAGCAGTTGCAAGAATTAAGAAAGCTATTGCCAACAAAGAGAAAATATTAATATTTGGAGACTATGACTGTGATGGTATTTCTGCTATTTCCATATTAATGTTATATTTACAAGGCAAGACTCCTGTAGACTATTACATTCCAAATAGGAATGTAGATGGATATGGACTTTCCTCAACCGCTATAGATAGCATTTTAACGTCTTCTAAGCCTTCTCTAGTAATTACTGTAGACTGTGGCATAACTTCTGTCGCAGAAGCAAAATATTTAAAAGAACACGGCATAGACATTATCGTAACGGATCACCATGAGCCACAAGATGTACTTCCAGATTGTATAATTGTAGATCCTAAAATAGAAAGAAAAGGTTTTTATGATTATTGTGGTGCTGGTGTGGCATTAAAACTAGTTGAGGCGTTATCTTCTAGAGAAGAAATAGTTCAATACTTTGATATTTGTGCTCTTGCAACAATTGCAGATCTTGTTCCTTTAACTGGAGAAAATAGAATTATTGCTTATTACGGATTAAAACAAATTAAAGAAAGACCTAGACTTGGTATAAAGTTATTACTTGGAGAAGAGAATATAAGCAGTTACACAGTAATGTTTAGATTGGCTCCAAGAATTAATTCTGCAGGAAGATTAGATTCCGCCATGAAGGTCGTAGATTTGTTTATATCAAACGATCCTATCCTTTTAAGGATGTTAGTCGAGGAACTTGGTGAAGTTAACGCTAGAAGGCAAGCAATTTGTGACCAAGTATTCTCAGAAGCAATGGAGATGTTAAAGAATGTAAACTTTAACAAAACAAGAATTATTATTCTTGAAAAGGATGATTGGGAAGCTGGAGTTATAGGTATTTCTGCAAGTAGGATTATGGAAGTATTCAAAAGACCTACAATATTACTTGCAAAGAAAGAAGATGGATTATTAAGAGGTAGTAGTAGAAGTATCAAGTCTGTAAATATATTTGACCTTTTAACAAGACTTTCAGATTTATTAGAAGCATATGGCGGTCATGCACAAGCAGCTGGTGTAACTATAAAGAAAGAGAATTTAGAGGAGTTTAAGCAAAGAGCAAACGATATATTACTTTCTGAACATGATGATTCCGAGTTCTTACTTAAAGATAGTTATGATACAGACCTTGAGTTAGACAATACATTACTCTCATTTTCTAAGGAATTAGAGTTATTAGAACCAACTGGTTATGGAAATCCAAAGCCTGTATTTAGAGTAATTGCAGATGACTTCAAGTTTGACAGAATAGGATTTAGCAACCACATTAAATACTCCAAGGGAGATTATGAAATCATTGGTTTCAACTGCCTTAACAAGATAGGATCTTTAGAAGGTGGTGCAGAACTTGAAGTAACATTATCTAACAATATTTACCAGAACAGAGAGTATGCACAATGTACAATTAAGACGGTTAGAGTTACGAAAGTTGATATAGAATACCAAAGAGCACAGCTTTTGAATATACATCAACTTGCAGTTCAAGAAAAGGCAAATATACCTCTCATTTCTATAAATGCAGTTAAGGAAAAACTTAATGCAAACTATGGTAATTTATTCATTTGTTTCTCTAATGAAGATTATGAGAATTTAATAAGAATAATACCTCAAGCAAAGGATTATTCCGTATCTATTGGAGAACCAATGACACTCAATCCAGAAAACAGTATTCTTATTTGTCCTAAGGCAGATATGGATTATTCATATTTTGAAAGAGTATTTATTGCTGGAAATCCAATATCTACAAACTATTTCTCAACGATACTAAAAACCTGTGAAGAAGTTTATACATTAGATGATTACAAAGGTCAAAAAATAGTAATTTTAGACAATATCATTAATTCAGTATATACTGAAATAAAGAGACTAATGATGAGAGGTATGAGACTCAATTCATTAAGTGCTATTTATATAAATATAAAAAAGAGCATAAATGTAAGCTATTTTACATTTGCAGTGGTTTATCAAATTCTCACGGAGCTTGGTGTAATTACATTCAATGACAAAGGAAGAATTGAGATAAACTATGACAAAAAAGACAGGAATAGTTCCATAACATATCAAAACACAAGACCATGAGTAAGCAATTTAACTATGATGCACTATTAAAGAAGTTAAAGGAGACTTATCCAGACAAGTATCCAGATTTAGAGCGCACATATTTATTTGCAAAAAAAGCACATGAAGGTCAAAAAAGAGCAAGTGGCGAGGATTATATAACACATCCTTGTGCAGTTGCAGAGATTCTTACAGATTTTGGTATAGATGCAGTAACTGTTCAAGCCGCATTTTTACATGATGTTTTAGAAGATACCACAGTTACACCATTAGAAATTCAAGCAGAGTTTGGAGATGTTGTTTTTGAACTTGTAGAAGGTGTAACAAAGTTAGATCACCTAGATTTAGCCACTAACAAAGAAGAAGCCCAAGCAGAAAACTTAAGAAAGTTATTCATGGCAATGGCTAAGGATTTAAGAGTTATTATTATAAAGTTTGCAGATAGACTTCATAATATGCGTTCTTTAGACTATATGCCACCAGACAAACAGCAAAGAATATCTAGAGAAACAATGGATATATATGCTCCTTTAGCTGGCAGACTTGGTATTTCATTCTTTAAATGCGAACTTGAAGATTTAGCAATGAAGTATTTATATCCAATGGAATATAAAGAACTTAGTGAAGCTGTTTCTAGAAGAGTTAGTGAAAGAAAAGACTTTTTAAACACCATTTGTAAACAAATTGAAGACAAATTAAAAGAATTAAACATACATGGCGAAGTAAATGGAAGGTTAAAACACCTTTGGAGTGTTTACAAAAAGCTCAAGCACTTAGATATAGGAATAGACCAAATTTACGATTTACAGGCCGTTAGAATCATTGTAGATGATGTAAAAGAATGTTATACATTACTTGGAGAGGTCCATACGATGTGGAAACCTATTCCAGGACGTGTAAAAGATTACATTTCAGTTCCAAAAGCAAACAATTACCAATCTATTCACACAACAGTTATAACCCCATTTGGTGAGATTTTTGAAATTCAAATTAGAACTTACGAAATGCACAAAATAGACGAATATGGTGTTGCTGCTCATTGGAAATACAAAGAAGGAAACGTAGATCCAGCATCCGAACAAAAGATTCAATGGTTACGTGAAGTTATGGACTCCCAATCTGATGTTAAAGGTGCTTCAGACTTTATGGAATCCGTTAAAGTTAACGTCTTTGAAGATGAAATCTTTATATATACGCCAAAAGGAGCTCTTTTAGATTTGCCAATTGGCAGTACACCTGTAGACGTTGCATATAAAATTCACACAGAAGTTGGAAATCATTGTGTTGGCGCAAAGGTTAACAAGAAGATGGTTCCATTATATACAAAACTTCAAACTGGAGATGTTGTTGAGATTTTAACAAACAATTCATCTTCTGGACCATCTCTAGACTGGTTAAAATTCGTTACCACAGCCCAAGCAAGAAGCAAAATCCGTTCATTCTTCAAGAAAGAAAACAAAGAAGAAAATATTAAACGTGGACGTGAAATGCTTGAAATTGAGGCAAAACGTAAAGGATATAAGCTTCCAGAGTTATTACAACAAACAGAAGAATTAGAAGCAATTTGTAAGAGATTAACAATTGGAAGTTTAGAAGATATGTATGCACAAGTTGGATTTGGTGGTGTTACAACTGCACAAATTTTAAACAAGCTTATTGAATCATTTAAGAAGAAACATGTCATACAAACCATAGAAGAAATTGAAAATATTGCAGAAAAAGAGCATACATCCATAGCTAGAACTCTCAAAAGAAGAAGTAAAAATGGTGTTCTTGTTTCTGGTAATACAGATTTCTTTGTACGTATGGCAAGATGTTGTTCTCCAATTCCAGGAGACGATATCATTGGATTTGTATCTAGATCCAGAGGCGTTGTAATACACAGAAAAGATTGTCCAAACATACTAGAGCTTGAAAAAGAAAGATTTGTGGATGTTGAATGGGACATTGCATCTTCAGACAATTACGAAGCTATTTTAAAGTTAAAGACAGAAAACAAGTCTGGTTTACTTGCAAATATTACCACAGTTATTTCAAATATGGACATTTCCATTGTTGGAGTTACTGCAACAACGAATAAAGACCAACTTGCAGATATTATTATAACAGTTACAATACACAGTTTAGATGAAATTGAGACGCTAATGAACAAACTTAAAGGCTTAAAAGGAGTTGTTAGTGTAACAAGATGAACATATTTAGCGTACAAACAACTGAATTAGAGACAAACACATACCTTGTCACGAATGGCAATGTAGGCTTTTTAGTTGATCCTGGCTCAAATGAAGACAGAATTGATAAACTTATACAAGACAACGGAAATGTGACAATAGAGGCCGTTTTAATCACGCATGCGCATGCAGATCACATTAGTGCTGTTAAATATTATCAAGACAAAGGTGCAAAGGTTTATATGCATAAAGATGATGTAGATAAAATTAATTCGTATAAGAATCTAGGTTTTGCAATTCATTTAAAAGTTGAACCATTTGAACCAGATGTTGTTTTAGAAGGTGGAGAAACGTTTACTTTAGCAGGACTTGAAATTTCTGTTATACATACACCAGGGCATTCTAAAGGTGGAGTTTGTTATGTTTTAGGGGACAATATCTTTACTGGAGACACGCTTTTTGCTTGTTCTTTTGGCAGAACCGACTTCCCAGATGGAGATATGAATGCATTAAAAGACTCTATAATAAACAAATTGTTTGGTTTGAAGGGAAATTACAAGTGTTATCCTGGACATGGACCAGAAACAAGCCTAGAGCAAGAGAGAAATTGTAATCCTATAGTGTGGTAATATGATAAAACTTGAGTTAAATCCAGTTAAATACGAAAATGATTTACTTGAACTTGTTAGAATGTTTGAGCAATTTACGGATATGAATGTAGATGTTTCTATGTCATTTGAGTATTATAATGGTGTTTTAGAGGTTAAAATCAAAGCATCCACATTTGAGAACTTTATAAAAATATACAGATATCAATTTGATTATAATTCCGAACTAGAATTTAAAAGATTAGAGAAAAGATATCTAAAAATGGCTTTATATAAGGTTATTTCGTTCATAACAGGAGTAAATCTCCCATATGGATGTCTAACTGGAATAAGACCAACAAAGCTCTATAGAGAGTTTGGAGAGAATGCAGACGAGGTATTTACTTATGATTTCAATGTCTCATACGAGAAACTAAAAGTAATTAAAGATACGGTAAATACGCAAAATAAAATTAAGAATAGAAATAATGACAAGATTGATTTCTATGTACACATTCCATTTTGTCCATCTAGATGTGCTTACTGTTCCTTTATTTCGACACCTATAAATAAGCAAAAAGCAATACTTGAAGAATATACAGAAAAACTCATAAAAGAGATTAGATTAATGAAGAGGTATATTCGTGAAAACAAGATAAAAATAAGATCCATTTATATAGGCGGAGGCACTCCAACATCTCTTCCAATAGACCTTCTAGAAAAGATTTTAAAGACTCTAAATATGAGGGTAAAAGAGTTCACAGTTGAAGCTGGAAGACCTGATACAATTACACCAGAAATGGTTGATTTGTTGTTGAAATATAAAGTAACTAGATTAAGTATTAATCCACAAACATTTTTAAATAGGACTCTAAAAGCAATAGGAAGAAAGCATACAAATCAAGATACATTAAACGCATATAATCTTGTAAAAGACAAATTTGATATAAACATGGATCTAATAGCTGCACTTCCAGGTGAAAGTCAAAAAGACTTTGAGAATAATATTAAGAAGGCAGTTAAGTTAAATCCAGCCAGTATTACGGTACATACATTATACCTAAAAGCAGGAAGTGAGTTGAAGGTTGAAGGATATAATAATAACGAAAGAAACACCGAAGTCTTTAATATGATTAACTTCTCATTTAAGTATTTAGAAGAGAATGGATACAATCCTTATTATATGTACAGACAAAAGTATACAGCTGGATCTTTAGAGAATGTATCATATGCCAAACCAGGGAAGGAATGTGTATACAATGTAGACATTATGGAAGACGATACATCTATCATTGCATGTGGTGCTGGTTCTAGTTCAAAACTTATTAAAGAGAAAGATTTAATTGTACGTCAATTTGATTTTAAAGAACCTAGGGAATACATCCTTCGTTTTGATGAGATAATCCAAAAGAAGAAAGAATTTTTTGAAATTAATTTTTAAACATTTTCCTTAAATACTTGAAAAATATGATTTTATCGTATAAAATATTATAAAATATGATAAATGAGGTTTTCATATGGGGAAGACAGCTATTAGTATCACATTGGACTCTGAATTATTAGAGCAAGTAAAGAAAAAGGCAGAAGAGAGCGATAGATCTTTAAGCAATTTTATTCAAATTATTCTTAGGGAAAGTATTGTAAATGAGAAAGTTGATTTTACTGGTTCATTTGAACAAGCTTTGAACTTAGAGAAATCTTTTAAGGTCGTCCCATATTCTATTGCTGAATCTAATATTGTTAAAAACATTGATTTGAAGAAGTAGTATGAATTTATATATTATTGCTGGTCCTAATGGAAGTGGAAAAAGCACTTTTATAAGTGAATTTATTGATTTATTCAATAAAAACTATGTTCTCATTAACGCTGATTCAATTGCTCATGAGCTTTTTAGAGATGAGAAAGATGATGTTAAAAGATATAAGAAAGCTTTTGCATACGCTGATGAATTAATGAATGAAGCTCTTAAAGAACAAAAGGATATTCTTATTGAAACAGTCAATTCTTCAACTCATAAAGATGATTTCTACAAAAGATGCAAAGAAGCAGGGTATTTGATTCATTTCTTCTACATTGCAACTGAAAATCCAGATATCAATGTGCATAGAGTTTGTGGTAGAGTTTCTGAAGGCGGACATGATGTTCCAGAAGAAAAGGTAAGAAATAGATACTATAAGAGCCTAGAAAGGATTGCATATAGTTGGAATATTGCAGATATACTTTATTTGTATGATAATTCACATAGTGAATTGAAACTATGTGTTTATGCAATAAAGGATGATAATTACCTCGTTAGAGCGATTCCAAATTGGGTAAGAAAATATTTTATTGATAGAGTGGACATATAATTAATAAATATTACTAAAAATTAGTTTACTTTCATAAAATAAATTGTTAATATTTACACGTACTTTCGGCTCAGTTCAGACAATACTCCAAGTTTTTACTTAGTCGTTAGCGAATAAAATGTTCAAAGAAGGAGAATAAAAAATGAACAAAGAAACAAAAACAGAAATTATCAAAAAGTATGCTCGTTCAGAAAACGACACAGGTTCACCAGAAGTTCAAATCGCTTTATTAACATGCAGAATTAGCGAATTGACAGAACACCTAAAAGCTAATCCAAAAGACCATCACAGCCGTAGAGGTTTGTTATTAATGGTTGGTAAGAGAAGAGGCTTATTAGACTATCTTATCAAAGAAGACATCGAACGTTATCGTGCAATTATTGCAGAACTTGGTATTCGTAAATAAGATAAAAACACTTTTAGGGGGCAAGTTTAATAGCCCCCTTTTATATGTAATATAAGGTACGGAAAGTGCCAATACATAAATGGAGTATGATATAGATACTCAGAAAAGGAGAAAAATGGAAAAGAAAATTTTTAAAACAGTTATCGGTGGAAAAGAAGTAACAGTTGAAACAGGCGCATATTGCGGACAAGCAAATGGAAGCTGTATAGTTCGTTGCCAAGACACAGTTGTTATGGTTAACGCCACAATGAACAAAGAAATTCGTGAGGGACAAGATTTCTTCCCACTCACAGTTGACTATGAAGAAAAGATGTATGCAGTAGGAAAGATTCCTGGTGGATACAAGAAGAGAGAAGGAAAGGCAAGTGATAAGGCTATCTTAACTTCAAGATTAATAGACCGTCCTATCCGTCCTTTATTCCCAAAGGGAATGTACAATGACGTAACAGTTATTGCTACAGTTTTATCCGTAGATCCAGAGGTTTTACCAGAAGTATGGGCAATGGTAGGAAGTTCAATCGCACTTTCTATTTCAGATATCCCATTTGAAGGTCCTACAGGCTCTGTAGTTGTTGGTATGATAGATGGCAAATATGTCATTAACCCAACAGTAGAAGAAAGAAAGAGAAGCAGATTACAACTTAACCTTGCTGGAACAAAAGATGCAATCTTAATGGTTGAAGCTGGAGCAGATATTATATCTGAAACTGAAATGCTTGAAGCTATTATGTTTGGTCATGAAGAAATTAAGAAGATTATCGAATTCATAGACACAATCGTTGCAGAAGTTGGAAAACCAAAGCAAGAAATCGAACTTGAACATATACCAGAAGAAATAGACAATGCAGTTAGAGAATATGCATCCACAAAGATGGATGATGTTTTAAATAACTTTGACAGAGCAGCAAGAGATGCAGCAGAGGATAAGTTAGATGAAGATGTTCTCGCACACTTTGTAGATGATTTCAATGACGAACCAAAGAAAATTAAGTATATCTTAGATTCTCTTTACTATGTAAAGAAAGAAAAAGTTCGTGCAAAGATTATCAATGAAGGTGTAAGACCAGATGGAAGATCATTAACAGAAATTCGTCCAATTTGGATTGAAACAGGTATTCTCCCAAGAGTTCATGGTTCTGGTGTATTTACACGTGGACAAACACAAGCTTTAACAACATGTACACTTGGTACATTAACAGATGCACAAAAGCTTGAAGGATTAGATGACGAAGCATATAAGAGATACATGCACCAATACAATATGCCAGGTTATACTACTGGTGAAGCAAAGGGATTAAAGAGCCCAGGAAGAAGAGAAATTGGACACGGAGCATTAGCAGAACGTTCCTTAGAACCAGTACTTCCTTCTGAAGAAGAATTCCCATATGCAATTAGAATGGTAAGCGATATCTTATCAAGTAATGGTTCAACATCTATGGCATCCGTATGTGGTAGCACACTCGCATTAATGGACGCTGGTGTACCTATTAGCGCACCTGTAGCTGGTGTAGCAATGGGCTTAATTAAAGATGTAGAGCACGGAAAAGTTGCAGTTATGACAGATATCCAAGGTCTTGAAGATTTCTTAGGAGATATGGACTTCAAAGTTGCTGGTACAAAAGATGGTATCACAGCAATTCAAATGGATATTAAGATTAAAGGTATTGACAGAGCAATTCTTGAAAGAGCACTTGAACAAGCACGTCAAGGCAGACTCTTTATCTTAAATAAGATAACAGAAGCAATTCCAGCACCAAGAGCAGAATTAAGCAAGTACGCTCCAAAGATTGTTTCCTTCCAAGTAGATATTGAGAAGATTAAAGACATCATTGGATCTGGCGGAAAGACAATCAACAAGATTATTGCACAAACTGGTGTAAAGATTGACTTAGATGAAACAGGAATGGTTTATATCTCATCTTCAGACATGGCAGCAATTGAAAAAGCAAAGAGCATTATTGAAGTTATTTGCAAAGATATAGAAGTTGGTGACATTTACGAAGGTAAAGTAGTGAAGATTCTTGAAAATGACAAAGGTCAATTTGGAGCAAATGTTCAACTTGCACCTGGAAAAGAAGGAATGATTCACATTTCCAAGCTTTCAGAACAAAGAGTCAACAAAGTAACAGATGTTGTTAACGTAGATGACATAGTACTTGTTAAGGTTATTAAGATAGACGAGAAACACCGTGTAGACTTAAAACTCAAACAAATCATCAAGAAAGCATAATAAACTAAAAACTTAATAAATTGGGTGTTCTATTTCGGTGGAACATCCTTTTTTATTATGCAAATATAACGGCATACCGTGATAATAAAACAAAATAGCATGTTTCTCTTTTATTTTTAGGTTTGTTTGTGTATAATAACTACTAGTAGTTAACAGGAGAAAATATGAACTCAGTAGAATTAATAAAGTTTGATAATGGTTTAACCCTTGCTCATTACTATAATCCTAATGTTTTAACTGTTGGTATTATGTTCACAGCAAAAGCAGGTTTAATTATAGAAAAACCAGAACAGCAGGGTATTTCTCACTTCCTTGAACACTTATCTTTTAAAGGAACAGAAAAGAGAGATGCATACCAAACAACTTTTGAACTAGATAAGCTTGGCGCAAATTCTAATGCATATACAACAAAACAAAATACATCATACTACGCATTATGCTTGGCAGAAAAGGCAGATGCTGTTATGGATATCCTTTCGGATATGTATTTCAATTCATGTATTAAAGAAAAAGAATTTAAGAGTGAAAGAAAAGTTGTATATGAGGAAATAAAAGAATCCAAAGATGATAACGGAGATATAGTGTATAGCGCATTGTCTTCGCTTTATTTCAAAGGTTCGCCTTTGGCAAAGGAAATACTCGGAACAAGGAATACTCTTTCTAAATTAACGCCAGAGGACGTTAGAGAGTATAGAGATACTCATTACACAGCTAATAATACAATTATTACAATTGCAGGAAATGTCAATAGAGAAGATGCAATAGCATTGGTTAAAAAGTACTGTCTTAATTCATTTAAGAGAGAAAATGTTGTATATGAGATTCCAGAAATAAAAACTAATAGTGGTGTAATAATTTCAAAGAAAGATATTCAACAAAACTATTTAGAAATATTCCTTCCTGGTTTTGCTTCTATGGATGATAGACTATTTACACTTAAGATTTTTAGTTCTATATTTGGTTCATCATATTCGTCTAGATTATATCAACAACTTAGAGAGAAAAAAGCACTTTGTTATTCTATAAACACAAGTGCAGTATCTTTTAGTAATGTTGGTGTATTTAATATTTCTTCATCCTTTAATGCAGATAGAACAGAGGAGATGTTAGATGGCATTATTTCTGAGTCTAAGAAGTTCTTAAAGAAGGGATTAACACAGGAAGAATTAGATCTTGTAAAAACACAAATTAAGACAGCATTTGCATTTGGACAAGAAAGTATTTCATCTATGATGAAAGCAGTGAATAGTGCAGCATTCTATGATGAGGCATTAGACTATAATGATTACATTGAAAAGTATTCAAAAGTAACCATAGATGATATTATGGATGTTGCAAAATATACATTAGATTTTAGTAAAGCAGGTGTGTCATTACTAGGTAAAGATATTAAATTAGATGTTAAGAAAAAATTCGGATTAAAATAGGAGCGTTGTTATGGAAATTGATAAGGAAAAACTTAAAGAAGCATGTTTAAAAATTGGTGCAGATGCAGATAAATTAGATACAATCTTTGCTATGCAAAAAGCTTTAGATGACGATATTCAAAAGAATAGACATCTAGATGGTATTACCATGGAAGAATGGATCCAAAAAGAAACACTAGCAATGCTCTCTGAACTTGCAGAATTACTCGCAGAAGTAAACTTCAAATGGTGGAAGAACCCAAAAGAGGTTAACATTGATAATGTTAGAGATGAGATAGTAGATATCCTTCATTTCTTTGTTGCTATGTGTCTAAGAAGTGGAATGAGTTCCGAAGAATTATTTGCAAGATACCTTTTAAAAAACGAGGAAAATTTTAAAAGACAATATGGAACATCCGAGAAAAAAGGGTATGAATTAAGCGAATTAAATAAGAAAAAATAACGTTTCATAAAACATAAATATTTTATTTTTGCAGTTAAGTGAGTATTTTTACTCACTTATTTGTTTATTTTTATATAATATCCTATTGCGGAAAAAAGTATTATATGGTACAATATTTTAATGTATTAAAATAGTTTTACATATATCAAGAGGGAGTTAATGGATACAAGAAAAGTTCGTGCAAATACAATACAAAGATTGATATTTGGTATTCTATTTATAGTCATTGCACTTCTTATGGCTCTCTCATGTTTTGGAGCATTTGCTAAAGTTGGTTCCACATTAAAACAATTTTGGACAGGAACATTTGGACTTGCAGCATATGGCTATGCATTCGCTTTGTTAATTTTAGGTGTAACACTTGTTTTTAATATCAAGAGAAAAAGATCCCTAAAGAACTTATTTAAGCATATGTCATTATTTGCAGTTGCTATTTGGGCACTTCATATCTATACAAGTTCTCCACAAATGGTTGGGAATAGCTATGGTGGCTATTTAAGAGACAGTTATTATGCAGGTTCAACAGCAGGTGGTGTATTGTTTGGTATTCCATCTTGGCCTTTAATGAAAGTAATTACTCCAGTTGGTGCATTAATAATTATATGTATTGGATTCTTCACATTGATATTCTTTGCATATATATTCCCATATTTGAGACACAATGTTACATATTCATCTTCATCTAAAGAAGGAAATAAGAAGCAAAAGAAAGAGAAGATAGATTTAACATCCTCTCCAACAATTACTTCTTTTGGAAGTAATGGAAGCCAATCTATTGCAATAGATGTTGCAGGATCAGATTCAAGACTTGCAGATAAAAATGCTGTAGGCGCAGATGGATACACACCTATGCGTACAACATCCGCAAACATATTAAATGAAAGTTTGCAAGGATATGAACAATCCAAGTTAGAGGGTGGATATGAAAACCAACAAGATTTAGCAAGAGATATTTTATTTGGAGATGATCCTTCTCCAGAGTTAATGGATAGATATAGAATTGCTGGAGACCCAAATCTTGCTCTTAATGATATAGGAGCATCTTATGGTGCAGTAAAGAAATCAGACTTTAGGGAAAAGCTTGGTTGGAATGAAGAAGCACAAAGACAAGAGTTTATTTCTAGATATGTAGATGAACCAGCAAGAGATGTTCCAAGATATACTTTGGATGATGTCTTAGCAATATCTCAAAAAGAGGAAGAAGAACGTAAAAAGAGAAATGAAGAAAACAAGTCTCAAATGCCTTCTTTCTATGATTTAAAAGCAGAACAAGCAAAATTATTTAGAGAATTAAATGCTCCTAAAGCAGAGGAACCACAAAATACTGTTGTACAACCAACACATAAGATGGAGACTCCAGACATTAATGCAGAAAAGCAAATGGCACAAGATACCACAGCTACAACTGGATTAAGGGGAGCAGTAAATAGAGCAGCAAAGGGTGAGGACCTTAGACCAAAGCAAGAGGAGAGTGTAGAAAAGGAAGTTGAAGCAGAAGCATATGTTGAGCCAACAACTCCAAAGATTTCAATTCCTGCTCAAGCACCACAACCAGAAAAGGTTCAACAAACTGTTTATCCACAACAGCCAAATCAAGAGCAAGTAATTAATTATTTTACAAATCCTCAAGGGAATAGGGTATTACAAGAGCAAGCAAACAAAGAAGTTGCACCACAACCAATTCAACAAGCTCAACCAACCCCACCTCCACAACAACCTCAACAACAAGTTGTTGTACAACCTGTACAGCCTATATATATTCAACAACCTGTACAACCAGTATATGTACAACAGCCAGTCCAACAACAAGTACCACAGCAACCAGTTCAACAACCGGTTCAACAATTAT
>CAMVBZ010000017.1 GCA_947165815.1 uncultured Clostridia bacterium | reverse complement strand
TCATTGTTTTATCTCCTTAACTTTTTGAGTAATTTTTTTTACGTATATATAATTATACTATATAAATAAAAATATTTCAAAAAATTTAACTATCAAAATTTTTTATATTTATTTGTGGACATTTTTAGTCAAAAAAGAGTGTAAATGTTAAATACTTGTTAATTAAATCAATTAGTTAAATGGAATACAATAATTAAAAAGTGGTACAGCGAAAAGCCATACCACTTAGTTTTAGACAAAAGTCTATTTAATTATTCCTTGAACTTGTCGTAGTCATTACGTTTCTTTTCAAGTACTTGATTTGAGTTGTCTCTTGCACCTGTAATTGAATTGCCTTCGTAGTTATTATCCTTCTTTGGCTTTCTAACTTTCTTTACGAAGAATACTACAACAACTGCAATGATTGCAACACCAAGAAGGATTGTTGGAATCATCCACCAGAGGTTTTCGAGCTTGAAGCTTGTTTCTGGTTCTTCTGTGTCTGTGTCTTCATCTGTGCTTGCATTTACTGGGTTCTCTGGAACAACATATGTTAATAATGTTTCTGAAGGAACAGCTGCTTCATATTCAGCAGGGGTGATTTCTTCGAATGTATAGTTATCAAAGAATGCATAACCTTCAACCATTGTGTTATCTTCTGTTGTGTCAGAGTATTCACCTAATCCAAGGATTAATTTTGCAGAGCTTGGTGCATCTTCTTGTACTTGTACATAGAATGAATATACTGTCCAATCTGCTACGTTAATCTTAGCAAATGTTGTGTCTTCTGAATTGTCTTCATTCATGTTGAGGTGGAGGTAAGCACCCTTTTCAGCATCAATACCATATGTACGAACTGCTATTGTGAGTTTGTAATACTTGTTAGAAGACATTGTGATGCTTGATCCTTGTGTATACTTGTATGCACTTTCTACAGTGTTATTAATTACTAAGCAGCTATTTCCTGTGTAAGCAGAGAGTTGGTCTAACTTAATCCAGTTTGCTTTTTGTTTTTCTGCTGCTTTTTCTTTCTTGTAGCATTCAATATTCTTTGCTGTGATTTCTTCATCATCATTGTTAATGCTGAAGTAATCTGCAAATTCTACCTTAGCATCATCTAATGTTGTTGCTGTATGTGAACCCTTGAAGTAGTCTAAGTGTTTTACTAAGTTTTCAAGAGTGAGAGCAGCTTCTTCTGTAGATACAGTTTGTTCTTCTGCAGTAATGTCTGCACCAAGGATGGATACATAACCATTATCTTTGTCATCAGCAAGAGCCTTTGTTTGTAGATGGTCACCACCAATGTAGATAATACCTTTCTTTGTATCTGCATCTTTTGCATCTCCATCTGTACCGCCAGCCCAGTTGGTTGGAGTTGTGAGAGAGGAGAGTGCTTCTACACTTGTAGAAGTTGGTGCGAATGAATCTGCTTTATATGAAATATAACGATATGTTTCAGCTGTCTTTGGTTCATATTCTGCATCTGTCTTAGAGTGAATTGTTAAGTTGTCGAATAAGAATGTTCCGCAAGACTTGAGTGAGGTATATTCAACACCATCATCAACTACCTTTACAAATTCGTTATTATCATCATATGTTGTATTTGCTGCTAATAAGTTTGCTTTGTCTATTCCTAAGAATAATTGAATCTTTGCAGAAACGCTTGAAGATCCAACTGAGAAGTAGAACTTATATTCAACCCAATCTTCAGCACCAGTTGCTGTATGGATGAAGTATGTTGCGTATGTTACTGTTTCATCTGCTCCAGAAACTTCACCTTCTGTTTCAGAGATGAGGTATACAGAGTATGTACCAGCAGACATTGCTTTTGCCCAAACGCTGATTTCATAATTTGTATTTGCATTTAGTGTGAAGGAATTGGATTTATATCCAACTGCAACGTACTTATCTGTGTCTGTTGTCTCATTAGAAATAGCTAAGATGTTTGGACCACCAAAGTATGCACTTGCGTTTGTTGCATTTGCATAGATTGAGTCAAAGTTCAATCCAGGGAACAATGTATTTGTTTGTGTGCTTGGTAAATATGTATCTGCAAGAGATGTTGGATTTGGATTTGTAGCGAGTTGGATTGTTCCAAGAGTTGCATCTGTTGTGCTATCTGTCTTTGTCCAGCTTGCTGGTGTTCCAACCTTATCTGAGTCTGCAAGTTTACCAGATTCAGGGAATTTTGTTTCATCCATATCAAATTCGTTGAATGTTCCATTTGTGAATGTTGCCTTTTCACCAGATACGAAAGATACGCTCTTTAAATATGTACCAGATGTTGAATTGGAATATTCTTTATATGTCATTGAAGCCATATTTGGATTTGCAACGAATAATGCACCAGAAGCAAGTGTTGAGCTTGCCCAACGTGTTCCTGTACCGAATGTTATCTTAAGTTTGCATTCAGTTGCTTCTTTATATGCACCACGGATTACGAATGTTAATTCTTTCCATTCAGATGTTGTTACATCATCTTCTGTTGTTTCTGTTGTAATAGCAGTGAAGGAAGATGCAGATGTGAACTTGTCATCATCGCCTTTCTTCATTAAATATACATATGCGCCAGAAGTGCTTTGGATATCTTGTGTCTTAACCCATAATGAAACTCTGTAGAAGTTGTTTGGTTGAACAGAGAATGTAGATGTTTCATATTGATAGAATGAAGGATCCTTAGAATAAATCATGAGGATGTTGTCATTAAGTTCATATGGAACACCTGGGTTGTCTAATTCTAATGCTGTGAATACTGCATCGTCTGTTGTAGAAACAGAACCTGCTTTCATATTTTCAACATTGATAATAGGAAGAGTTGTTTGATCTAATTCTGATAAATCTGTAACGAAACCGGAAGGAGTTCCTAAAGTTCCATCATCGATTCCAGCATAGTCTCCAGTTACTGGAGCATTTGTTGTGAAGTCTGCAGAGATAACTCCATTGAAGAGGTTGTCTGCATATAATGACTTAACAAGGAGAGTAGTTGTATTTCCATCTACTTCTGTTGCTTCGCCATAATCTAATTTCTTTTGGTCAAATTCAGCTGTTGTGATTTCTTTAATTTCATATGAATCAAAGAATGCCCAACCAGTTGCAAATGTTCCATTTGAATGGTATGTTGTTGCCTTTGATGAACCAGTTGAAGTGTATTTATCATATTCATATGATGTGTTCTTATCTGTTCCATCTGTACCAAGCCAAAGTGTAAGGGTATATGTCTTATCTTCGTATTGGTTTCCTTGAATGAAGAACTCATAGGTTGTCCATGTTGTTAATGCACCATAGTCTCCAGTTTCTTCTGTTCCATTCCAACGGTCTTTCTTTGAAATGTTTGCTATCTTAAGATTTTGTGAACCGCCATCTAATTGTAATGTTACGCCAGCACCTGCGATTTGGTATGTTAAAACTTCTATGGAAATGGTGTAGCAAGTATTCTTCTTAATTGTTATGGAAGAATTTGTCTTAATACCTTGTGCTGTCATTAATTGTTGAGAGAGCATATAAGCTCTTGTTCCAACGTGTGTTGTTTGATATGCATCTGAGAAAATAACATTTTCATAATGAATATCTTTAAATGCTCTAACTGCAGGATTGTATGATACATTTCCTTCTGCGCCATATTCATATAATGTGCCAGCATATGTATTATAGTTTGCATCCCACTTTGTTAAATCTATGATTCCGTTATATCTTTCTGCTGCTGTTGGTGCTGCTTTTTCTGAATTTCCAGATTCACCAGTTACCATTGTCCAAAGAGATGGAACTGCAGCGGATGCGATAGTTGTTGTACCGAAATCAAATTTATTATTAGGTGTGTTAAGATCGCTTGCTTTTACACATTTTGTTGCATCGAATTCATCTGCACATGCGTCATTGAATTGTTCTTCAGCAGTCTTTCCACCTTCAATGTCTTTAACTTCAGTTAAAGCAACGTTTGCAAAGAATGCGAAACCTGTTGTGAGTCCGTTAAGAGTATCTGTAGAGGATGCATTACCAAGACCAAGAAGAACGTTGAAAGTCTTTGAATTAACTTCATGTCCTTTGAAATAAATGTTATATGTCTTCCAAGATCCTTGTGTATCAATTCCTTTGAATTCAACATAGTCTTGAGAAGATACATAAATTCTTGCACCTGGATTTGGTTCTTTTGCATCTGTATTTGTGTTTCCAGCAATGTTATATGTTAATACATCCAAAGAAAGTACATAGTACTTACCACCTTCAATAGAGAAGGATGTTGATGTAAATCCATATGCTGTTGGACCATAATTAGGTTTGCTTGAATCGGTATCGTCATCATCGTCATCGTCTGTATCTTTTGGCATATAAACCATTAATACATTATTGACTGCACCTTCAGCTGATGAATATTTTTCAGCAAGCTTTGTTTTAAGTGCTGCTTTGTCAACAGTATCTTCGATAGAATCCCAAGTACTTTGATACTTTGTGTAGTTTGCATCTGCTAAGTTAATAACACCTGCAATAACATCTGTAGGGAATTTTCCTGAAGAGTACATAGATGATCCTGCCCAACTCTTTGCTGAATCTGGATATTTAGAATATGCACCAGTTGCTGAGCTAGATACCTTGAAATCTGAATTGCCTATTAAGAGGCCTTCTGTTGCTTCAACTGTTTCTGTTGGAGTGTCTTCTTTCTCGTCTTGTGAGTTGTCTTTATTACATGCAACAAATAATGCTAATGTAACTACGAGCATAAATACGAGTAAAACAGTTAAAAATAGTTTTGTTTTTTTGTTCATACCATTTCCTTAATTGTTATGTCTATAGTATTGCACATACGTGCGGATTTTATAACAATAGTGTTAGATATTTTAATACAAAAATAATTTAATGGCAAACAAAAAGTCGTATGTATGGATAAAAAGTTCTTTTAAAAACATATCTATAATGTTTTTGAGAGAATGTCTTGTTGATTTTTCGATATTCTAACCGCCTCAAATGGCAATAAGTTAAATTCTAATACCCAATTTTAATGGCAAAAAATTGCAAATTTGTATCTTTACATAGATTATGTAATAGTCTATAATAATTGTTATTAAGCAAAAGGGTATTGATTTATTAAATCAAATTCGAGGGATTTATGTTAAGAACTTTTAAGAGAGGGACTCATCCACCAGCGATGAAAAATACTCAAGACTGTGCACTTACAGATTTTAGTGTTCCAGAAATCTTGTATATCCCACTTTCTCAACATATTGGTGCTCCCGCAAAAGCTGTAGTTAACGTTGGAGATCACGTTTTACAAGGGCAACTCATTGGAGAAGCCGCTTCATTCGTATCTGCCAACGTTTATTCTTCTGTCTCCGGTGAAGTAACTGGAATTGTAAAGAAACCTACAGCAATTGGTATGGAAGTAGACCATGTTGTTATTAAGAACGATTACAAGTACGAGAGTGTTTCTTTAGAGCCATTGGAGAACCCAACAAAAGAGCAAATTTTTGCTAGGATCAAAGAAGCAGGAATAGTAGGCATGGGTGGTGCAACATTCCCAACCCACGTAAAATTATCTCCTAAGAATCCTGTAGATGTTTTCATTATTAATGCAGCCGAATGTGAACCTTACATTACTTGCGACTATCGTCTTATGCTAGAAAAAGGACAAGAATTAATAGATGGCATTCACTATGTAATGAAAGTTTTGGATGTTAAGAAAGCATACATTGGTGTAGAGGCAAACAAGCCAAAGGCAATTGAGTATCTTGCATCCATAGTTCCAGATGACATTGCAGTAATGAAATTAAAGACAAAGTATCCACAAGGCGCAGAAAAGCAACTCATCTATTCCATAACAAGAAGAATAGTTCCAGCAGGTGGACTTCCAGCAGATGTTGGTTGTGTAGTATCTAACACACATACTTGCTATTCTATAGCAAGAGCAGTAGCTGGAGAGCCATGTTTCAAGAGAGCTATGACAGTTTCTGGTGAAGGCGTAGAAAAGAAAGGAAACTACTGGGTACTTAATGGAACACCTTATTCTTACATTTATGAGCAATGCAAGGGTAATGTAGATGAGAAGATGACACATAAGATTATTAGTGGTGGTCCTATGATGGGATTTGCACAAGTTAATCTTAATGCTTGCACAGCAAAAGGATCTTCTTCTTTGTTGTTCTTATCTAACAAGGAATTCGAACATCATACACCATCTCAATGTATTAATTGTGGTAGATGTATCCATCATTGTCCTATGAATCTCCAACCAAGAGATATAGACGATGCAGTTCAAGAAAAGGACTATAAGAAAGCATTGGATTTGGGAGTAATGAATTGTATTGAGTGTGGTGTTTGTTCTTATTCATGTCCAGCAAAGAGAACTCTTGTACAATCTATGAAACTCGCAAAGAAATCTATTAAAGAAAGGGGGATTAAATAATGACTAGAATGGTTGTTTCAACATCCCCACATATAACATCTAAGTCTACAACACAAAAGATTATGTTGGATGTAATCATTGCATTACTTCCAGCACTTATTGCAACTGTTGTTATATTTGGTGTATATCCTTTATTCTTAACTCTTCTTTGTATTGAGAGTTGTGTATTCTTTGAATACATTTTCAACCGCATTAGAAAGAAAGAACAAACCATAAAGGACTTATCTGCAGTGGTTACAGGTCTTATCTTAGGCTTGAACTTACCAGGCACAGTACCAATTTGGGTTCCAATTGTTGGTTCTGCATTTGCAATTATTATTGTAAAGATGTTGTTTGGTGGTATTGGTAAGAACTTTGCAAATCCTGCAATGGCAGCAAGAGTATTCCTAGTACTTGCATGGGCTGGTCTAATGACACAAAAGACCAATCCTGTAATAGGAACAGACATAGGGTATTTCTCCTTCTTCAATTATGCATTCAGCATTAATCCAGGATTAGATGCAGTATCTTCCGCAACACCTCTTGGATTAGTGAAGGCAACAATTGAAACAGGTGGTAGTCCACTTCAAAGTGTAAATGTACTTTCAATGTTACTTGGTACAACAGCTTCATCTGCAGTTGGTGAAACTTGTGCTATAGCAATCTTAATTGGTGGTGTTTATTTACTTTGCAGAAAGGTTATAGACTGGAGAATCCCAACATTCTATATTGCAACTGTAGTTGTATTTACAGCATTGATTTACAGCAAGAGCCAATATGTTGGAGAGTACATCTTAACATACTTACTTGGTGGTGGTTTGTTATTTGGCGCATTCTTCATGGCTACAGACTACGCAACATCTCCAAAGTCTTGGATAGGTGTAACAATTTATGGAATCGGTCTTGGTGTACTAACAGTAGTATTCAGAAGATTCTCAAGTATGCCAGAAGGTGTTTCGTATTCAATCTTATTAATGAATATATTAACCCCACTTCTTGAGAAGATTAAGACACGTCCATATGGTGTGCCAAAACGTAATATAGCAAAAGAAATTGGTGAAAAATTTAAAGCTCGCTCCAAGAAAAAGGTAGCAGCTGAAGGAGGAGAGAATGGCTGATAACGATGTCAAAGTAGAAGCAGAAGTCAAGACTCCTTCAAAGAAGAAGTTCAACAAGAACTCAATAGTCTGGTGTGTTTGCATACTAGTCATTATTGGTTCAGTTGCAGGAGCACTTCTTGGTGCTATCAACGTAGTAACATACGTAGATCCAGATGAAGCTATCATTAGCAAGATTACAGGAATATATGAAAGTGCTACAGACATTAAGAAAGATGATTCTTATGTAATAAATGGTGGTGCATATGGTTCTGTTACATCCGTATTTACATATAATGTAGACGGAGATGATATGCTTTGTTACTATGCAGTTGGTAGAGGAGCTTATGATGGAACAATAGAGTTACTATTCTTCATAATGAAAGAAGAAGGTATCGTAGACAATGTATCTGTTTATTCCAGTGGTGAAACAAGTGCCGTTGGTGGAAAGGTTTTGAAAGTATTAGATGAGCTTAGAGGATTTGAACTCCCATCTCTTAAAAATTACGGACAAACAAATTCAGCAGATGCACAAGAGATGGAGTACTATGTTTCTGGTGCTACAGTAACAACAAAAGGTGTTACAAACGCATTAAGAGCATGTGCTTATGCATACAACAATAAGGTGGAGGGCTAATATGGGAAAAAGTAACAATAAACTTGGTAGTGTTTTCACTAACGGCATAATCGCCTCCAACCCTGTATTGAAGTTGGTATTAGGAACCTGTCCAACACTTGCAGTTTCAGTTTCTGCATTTGGTGCTTTGGGTATGGGTATCGCAGTTACCTTTGTTTTGGTTTGCTCTAATATAATGATTTCATTATTAAGAAACGTAATTCCAGACAAAGTTCGTATTCCTGCATTCATTTTAATTATTGCAACATTCGTTACATTGCTTCAAATGCTCTTACAAAAGTTTGTACCAGCACTATATGATGTCTTAGGTATTTACCTACCTCTTATAGTTGTTAACTGTATCATTCTTGCTAGAGCAGAAGCATTCGCATCTCAAAACCCAGTTGGAGATAGTGCATTAGATGGTCTTGGAATGGGACTCGGTTATACACTTGCTGTATTAATTATGGCTATTATTAGAGAGTTCTTAGGTGCAGGTTCATTCTTCGCATTTGACTTCATGGGATTCTCTTATTCTGGCGAAATTGGAAATCTTCCAGATTATGCATTAAATATCTTCACACTTCCTGCAGGTGGTTTCTTAACATTCGGTATATTAATTGCTGTTGTTAACCAAATCTCAATGAACAACGAAGAGAAGAAAAAGAACAAAGCAAAAAGAGATGCAAAGAAGATCGAAAAAGCAAAGAAAGATTTAGATAAAGAGGAGGTAGCAGCATGACACAATCAGTTGGTTCAATTATTCTAACCATAGTCGTTGGCGCACTTCTCGCTAATAACTTTGTTTTAATCAAATTCTTAGGAATTTGTCCTTTCTTAGGAGTTTCTAAGAAGACAGATACGGCACTAGGTATGGGACTTGCAGTTATATTCGTTATGGGTATTGCTTCAATCTTTGCTTGGCTTGTTGAATTATTATTGGAATCATTACACGTTGAATACTTGCAAACAATCGCATTCATCTTTGTTATTGCAGCTTTAGTTCAAATCGTTGAAATGGTATTAAAGAAGTTCTTACCAGGACTATATAGCGCTCTTGGTGTTTACCTTCCATTGATTACAACAAACTGTGCCGTTCTTGGTGTAGCAATCTTAAGTGCTGGTTCATATCCAGTATTGGTAGATGGAATTGTTCAAGGTGCTTCACTTGGATACTGGTTCTTAAATGGTATCTTTAGTGGCGCTGGCTTCACACTTGCAATCTTATTGCTTGCAGGTATTAGAGAAAGAACAAATCTTGAATTGGTACCAAAAGCATTTAGAGGATTCCCAATCACTCTTATTACAGCATGTATTATGAGTATGGCATTCTCAGCATTTAGTGGTGTATTAGGATAAGGAGGATACGAAGATGTTAATAAATATTATTGCAGCAGCTAGTGTTGATCCTATGACCATATTATGGTCCGCCTTAGTTCTATTGGCCATTGGTACATTATTTGGCATTCTCTTAGGTGTCCTAGGAAAGAAGTTAGCAGTACACAGAGATGAGAGAATAGACATGGTTAAGGAAAAGCTTTCTGGAGCAAACTGTGGCTCCTGTGGCTATCCTGGCTGTGATGGATTTGCAAAAGCTCTTGTAGAAGGCAAAGCAGAAATAGGACAATGTTCTTCTACTTCTGCAAAGAACAAAAAAGAAATTGGTGAAATTCTTGGAATTAGCGTAAGCGCAGAAGATACAAAGGTTGTAGTATGTTGCCGTGGTGGTAACAGAGCAAAAGATAAATATGATTACATGGGCTATGGAGATTGTAGATCTATGGAATTATTATCTGGAGGAAGAAAACTTTGTAAATGGGGTTGCTTAGGTATGGGTTCATGCGTAGACGCATGCCATGACGGAGCAATTGAAGTTGGTCCAGATGGATATACCATGATAGACAGAGAAAAATGCATAGCTTGTGGAAGATGTATATCTGTTTGTCCAAAGAAACTTATTAAGAGAGTTCCAAAGAGCGCAGTTTATTACATTGCTTGCTCAAATTGCCTAAAAGGCAAAGATGCAATGGATATCTGTAAAGTAGGATGTATCGGATGTGGTCTTTGTGCTAAGAACTGTGAAAATGGTGCTATCACAATGGTAGACAACTTGCCAGTAATAGACTATACAAAGTGTACAGGATGTGGCAAGTGCGCAGAAAAATGTCCAAGAAAGACAATCATAAAATGTGAGGAATAATCCTTAAAAGAATCAATATAATGCATCTCCTTTTAGGGGTGCATTTATTTTTGTTAAATTTTTGACGTAATCCATTTTTAAAAAAATGTGGTATTGAAAACTTGATTGCTATTCGGTATAATAACAACAAGTAGAAAAAGCGTCTTTATTTTAGAAAATAAAAAATATTTATATTATTATTGGGCATATTGTCTAATAAAAAAAGGAGTAAAATGGAAAAAATAGCGGTAATCGACATAGGTTCTAATTCTGCAAGATTAGTTTTAGTCAACATCTTGGATGGTGGCCACTTTGTAGTATTTGATGAACTGAAAGAGACGGTCAGATTAGGTCAAGACATGGATTGGGATGGTTTCATTAAACCACAACGTTTAGTAGAAGCAAAGAAAACACTTTCAATGTTTAGAAGATTGTGTGATGCAAACCATGTTGAGAAAATTTTTGCATATGCAACAGCTGCTATAAGAAGAGCAAAGAATGCAAAAGGATTTTTAGATGATATCGCAATGACTTGTGGTATTAAGATTAAAGTTTTAACTGAAGAAGAACAATGTCAGTTAATTTATCAAGGTGTAGTAAATTCAATAGACATACCAAAGGGCCTCATTATGGAAATGGGTGGTTCTAGTACAAACTTAATTTATTACAACAGAAAGAACATAGTACATAGTGTTTCACTTCCAATTGGTGCAGTAACTTTAACAGATATGTTTAAGAACCAAGCAGACGCACCAGAAGAAAGAGCAAGAAAGATGGAAGAATATGTAATGGGTGAACTTGAAAAAGTGCCTTGGCTTGCTCAAATCGAACCTGAGACACAATTTATAGGTGTTGGTGGTGCATTTAGAAACCTTGGAAGAATTTCAAGAATGATAAAGAAATACAACTTTGCACAAACACACAATTATGAAATAGATGTAAAAGAATTCGAGGCAATATATAAGCAAATTAGAAAGTTGGACTTAGATAGCACAATGAAAATCAAGGGATTATCTAGTGGCAGAGCAGATATCTTCCCAAGTGCCCTTGCAATTATGTCTTGTGTATTATCCAGCCAAAAGTATCAAAGAATCACGATTAGTGGTTGCGGATTAAGAGAAGGTGTTATGTTTAGATATGCTTGTCCATCCATTATGGAGAAACCACTTCCAGATGTTTTGGGACACAGCATTGAAACACAAATTAAGTACTTTGATATCAACGCTGAACATGCTCAACACGTTTATGACCTCTCTATGCTTTTATATAAGCAACTAAAGGTATTACACAAGATGCCAAGAATGTATCTAAAAGTTTTAAGAGTAGCAGCATATTTGCATGATGCAGGAATGAGAATTAAATATTACAACCATCATTTGCATTCATACTATATGATTTTAAACAGCAACCTTTATGGAATTTCTCATAGAGAACTCATTTGTGCTGCATTTGTTGCGTCTGGACATAGAAAGAGTTCAGATATAGATGTTACAGAACTTGCTAAGTATAAAGGAATACTTACACAAGAAGATATAGATGCAATTAGAAAACTTGCAGTCATCTTAAGTATTTCAGAAAGCTTAGATAGAAGTATGAGTGGTGTTGTTACAGGACTAAGCTGTGATGTCTTAGGAGACAGTGTAATTGTTAAGACAGAATCAGATGGAGATTGTGCTCTTGAAGTTAAGGACGCACTCTCAATTGCAGCAGAGTTCCAAGCAGCATATGGAAAGCGTTTAGAGTTATTATAATGAAATTAATACTTGCATCTGGATCTCCAAGGAGAAAGGAACTGCTTAAAGAAGCTGGATACACATACGAGATAATCCTTGCAGATGTAGATGAAAAAGATAAAGAACTAAGTCACTTAGGAGCAGAGGAATTAGTAAGAGTTCTAAGTAAAGAGAAAGCAGAATATGTTGCGAACAAGCATATAGATGATGTGGTACTTGGAGCAGATACAATAGTTGAACTAAGTGGCGAAATTTTGGGAAAACCAAAAGATATAGAAGATGCCATTAAAATGCTAAGCAAGATGCAAGGAAGATGGCATAACGTCTATACAGGTGTAACTATATGCAACAAAGGACAAAGCAATACATTTGTTGTTAAGTCTAGTGTAAAGTTCCATCCGTTATCTGTAGAACAGATAAAAGAATATTTAGATAAGCATAATGTTTTAGACAAAGCAGGTGCATATGGTATTCAAGATGGAATGGTTGTAGAAACATATGAAGGAAGTTATACAAATATAGTTGGTCTTCCTATGGAGAAAGTAAAAGAAGAGTTAAATAAATACGGAGTCTAAAATGGCACAAATAGAATTATCTATCGATTTGGGTTCAAAGTTTATAACAATTTGTCAAAAGGGAGTTGGTCTCGTTTTGAGAGAACCTTCCATTGCAATTGTAACTAAAGTTAGAGAACACTATGAAATTAGGGAAGCTGGGTACAGAGCAGAATCCTTAATTACAAACTCAATTGGTGGTGCAAAATTGGTTGCTCCTATAAAGGAAGGGGTTATAGTAGACGATGAAATGTGCAAATTACTATTATCCTATTTCTTAAAGAAAGTTATTCCTCAGTCCATATTCCCACCTAAAGTAAGTGCCATAGTCTCCATTTCTTGTTCAATGATCAATTCTGAGAGAAAAGCAGTTGAAAAGGTCATGACAGAATGTGGTATTAGAGATATTACATTGGTTGAATCACCTTTATCATTACTTGCATATACTGGTAGTATAGGTGGGCTTTTTGTAGATATTGGTGGAGGAAAAACAGAAGTTGCCACAGAAACAACACATGGTATAGCATCTGCTTGCTCTGTTAACATTGCTGGAGATGCATTTAATAAAGCAATTATAGAAAACATTAAGAAAGTATACGGAATTAAGATAGGAGAATACACTGTAGAGAAGCTCAAGAAGGCTGCCCTTTCATTCTACGCCAATGATGAAGGGAAATATCAAGTCAGTGGTTCTGCAGGAGATGGGGCTCCTAGAAGCATTTTAATCAATGCTGTAGACCTCAGGAATGCTGTTCTACCTTTGGTAGATGATATTATTGAAGTCATAATGAGTATTCTTAATACAACCCCTCCAGACCTTGCAGCAGAGATTTTAAGAAAGGGTGTATTTATTTCTGGTGGATCAAGTTTAATTCCAGGACTTATAGAATATATTTCCACATCTTTATCACTTCCTGTTACGGCACTAGAAGACGTAGAGAATGCTTGCGCAGTTGGTGGTGCGAGATTCTTTGAGGATAAATCATTATTAAGCGATATGTTAGGAGTAAGATTAGACTAGTATAAATATATAACGAAAGGAGGCCTATTATGCGTTCACTTAAAGATTGTTATATGTTGAGCAACGGTGTAAAAATTCCTTGTATAGCATATGGTACATATAAATCGCCAGATGGCGAAGAATGTGTACAGGGTGTAAAATGTGCTCTTGAAAATGGTTATAGACATATAGATACTGCGGAGTTCTATGGAAACGAGTTTAGTATTGGTAAAGCATTAAGAGAGACAGATATCCCTCGCAAAGAAATATTTATTACTTCCAAAGTTTGGAATACACATCAAGGATTTAGGACAACAATAGAAGCATTTGAATCTAGTTTAGATAAACTAGGGTTAGATTATTTAGACTTATATCTTATACATTGGCCAAATCCAAAACAGTTTAGAGAAGACTATCCAGAAAAGTTATATGATACATGGAATGCAATGGAAAGATTGTATAGAGATGGCAAGGTAAGAGCTATTGGTGTATGCAACTGTTTAACAAGTCATCTTAAAGACATTTTGAGATATGCTCCTGTAAAACCAATGGTCCTTCAAAACGAAATACACATTGGATATATGCAGAAAGAAGTTACAGAGTTTGCACAACAAAATGGCATAGTTGTTGAGGCTTGGGCTCCACTTTGTAGGGGTAAAGCATTTGGCACAGAGCCATTGAGTTCTATAGCGTATAAGTATGGAAAAACTGAAGCCCAAATACTTGTTAAATGGTCTCTTCAACACAATTTATTACCACTTCCAAAGTCTATTAAACCGGAAAGAATTATAGAAAATGCAGATGTATTTGACTTTGAAATTAGCAAAGAAGATATGGCAAGATTGGATGCCTTTGATGGCTTAGGAAGACTTGGATCACACCCAGACACAGCAGAATTCTAAAGATAAGAAATGAACGAATAATTGGGAGATTAAGTAACAATTAGTCTCCTTTTATTATTTATCTAATTTTGCAAAATACATAGTTTATATATGTAAATTTAGAAAATAAAGTATATGATTATGAAAAATTGTGTTTAATATATTTTGATAGAAAAGATGTTGATAAAGGTCATTCCAAATTCGTTTTTATTGACTTAAATTGCATATTATCTTATTATTAGTTTGATAATATTTATAACGTGTAGGAGGATGTCATGTATTACGTTGGAATAGATGTAGGTGGCATGAGCTTAAAGGCAGGATTAATAGATGAGAAAGGCAACATCATTAAGAAGATGTCTGTTAAAACTACACCTGGAAGAAAAGGTGAGTTAATAGTTGAGGATCTTGCTAAACTAATTAGTGATATCATTAAAGAATCCAAGATAAGCGAAAAGGATGTTGGTGGAGTTGGTATGGGTTTCCCTGGCTCCGTTTGGGACGAAAAGGGTATCGTTAGATATTGTTGCAATATAGACCTTATCAATATCCCTATGGTAAAGCTTTTAAAACAAAATCGCATTGATTATCCTATCTACATTAGCAACGATGCGAACTGTGCAGTATTGGGTGAGGCATACTTTGGTGCGGCACAAGGAGCAAAGAATGTTGTTCTTATTACACTTGGAACAGGATTAGGAACTGGCATATTGGTAGATGGAAGATTATTAACCGGAAACAAGAGCGCTGGTTCTGAGTGTGGACATATGCAAATTAATATTGGTGGAGCAACTTGTGGATGTGGCAAAAAAGGACATTATGAGGCATATGCATCTGCAACAGCACTTCTTCGTCAGGCAAAAGAAGCTTGTGAAAAACACCCAGAGTCTATGATGAATGAAGAATTTAAGAAAAAAGGCTTCGAAGGATATGTAATATTTGAATGTGCTAAGGCAGGAGATGAAACAGCAAAGAAAGTTGTTGCAAAATATATTAAATATATTGGTATGGGAGCTGTATCTCTTTGCAATATATTCTTCCCAGAATATTTCTTAGTTGGTGGCGGTATTGCTAACAATAGCGAGATTATTGCTCCATTACAACGTTATATTTCAAGAAATATATATGGAAGTAAATATAATCCAAAAATCAAAGTATTACCTGCAAAACATCTAAATGATGCTGGAATAATTGGTGCTGCTTGTTTGGCAATTCATGGCAGTAGTGCTTTATGATTAGATTAATTTTTGACTTTGTTCCAACTTGTTTGCGTGTTGCACTGGTTGAGAATGAAGAACTAATAGAATTTAATATAGAACATGCTTCAATGAGAGGCATAGTTGGGAATATTTATAAGGGCAGAGTGGAAAAGGTCATAGATACCATGCACTGTGCCTTTGTTAATATAGGACTAGAAAGAAATGGGTTCTTATATACTGGGGAAAGTTTAGTAGAAGACAACAAACTCACGGAAGAAAGGAAAGTTAAGAGTAAGAAATTAAAAAATGGAGACATAATAATGTGCCAAGTAATCAAAGATCAGTTTGGCACAAAGGGTCCAAGGTTAACCACAGATATCTCCATCCCTGGTTCTTATATAGTTTTGCTTCCAAATTCTGAATTTGTTGGGATTTCCAGGAAGATAGAAAGCTTTGAAAGAAAGCAGTTTCTCTTAGATTATGTAAAAGAAAATAAACCAAAGGGAATGGGTATAATAATTCGTTCTTCATGTAATAATGTAGATGTAGAAGATATATTAAACGAAATGAAGAAATTGCAGGAACTTTGGAGTCAAATTGAAAGGGAATATTCATTCTCTCCAGAAAAGAAATTAATTTTTGAGGAATCGGATCTTTTAAAACGAATCATAAGAGACACATTATATGAAAATGTAGATGAATTCATTGTTAACAATGAAAATATGGTTGGGCTTTTAGAAGATGAAGGAATCAATAAAGATAAAATCAAATATTATGATGGACAAGAAAGCATATTTGCTCATTATGGCATCTCGGCTCAAATAGAAGATTTGGCTTCAAACAAAGTGGCATTGAGCAATGGTGGTTATTTAATTATAGATAAAACAGAAGCTTTAACTGTAATAGATGTAAATACAGGGAAATTTGTTGGGTCTAAAAACTTAGAGCAGACTGTTTATGAGGCAAATAAAGAAGCTGCTAAAGAAATAGCAAAAACATTAAGAAAGAGAAACTTGAGTGGAATAATAGTAATAGACTTTATAGATATGGAGGAAGAAAACCATAAAAAACAAATAGTTGAGTATCTAAAAGAACAACTAAAGAAGGATAATGTAAAAACTTCCTCGGTTGAGATGACAACTTTAGGTCTTGTAGAATTAACTAGAAAAAAGAGTAGATTGCCAGTAGATTCCTTCTTATTGGATAGCCCAAAAAAGAGACAATTTTCTATTGAGTATTTAGTATTTAAGTTAAGAGACAAAATGATATCCTATGCTATGCGTAATTCTGCATATAACTATATGGTTGTAAAGGTAAATCAAGAGATGATGGATGCCATTTTAGAAACAGGATATGTTAGCAAAGAATATTCTGGGATTTTAAAAGATAAAAAGATTTTCATTTGCGTAGATAATACTATTTCCAGGGGAGAAAGCGACATACAATTCTACTTATCCGAAAAAGATATTCCTACCAACTTAATTGAATTAAAATAACCTTCATTTTGTTTATTGTATTCATTAATAATTAGTGATATAATATCTATGATATTGTTGGAGGAAAACATGAAAGCTTGGCACGTACAAGATATAGATAATATAGAGTTAAAAGAATCCACCCTAGATAGAAAACCTGGGGAGGTAAAATTAAAGATAGCTAGATTTGCTATGTCTGCCGGAGATGTTGCATTCTTTAGTGGAGATCGCAAGGGTGACGTTACAGTTCCAGCACATTCTGCGGTTGGTTTTGTTTCTGAAGCAGATGATGAATTCGGATTGCCACTAGGAACAAAAGTTGCAATAAGTCCTTTCATTACAAATGATGACGACACTATCTCATGCATGGGTGTAGACCAAGATGGCTTTGCACAAGACTTTGTATGTGTTCCCCAAGATAATGTTTACCAAGTTCCAAAGGATATTCCAGATGAGCAATTAGTATTTGCAGATTATATTGCAATGGCAGATAAGGCATTTGGAAGTATAGAGTACGAGAAGGGCGATTATGTCGCAATAGTTGGTGCTGGAACTTTAGGATTAATTCTTGCTCAATTGGCATTATATTATCAAACAATACCTATTTTAATAGATTTTGATATGGATAGACTCCAAATGGCAACACGTTGGGGAATCTATTACACAATTAATCCAACATATGACAATGTAGAAAAGAAAGTTGTAGAACTTACAGGCGGAAGAATGTGTGACTTTGCATTCTATGCAGCATCTAATATCCCATTCAATACAGCAATGCGTCTTGTAAAGAATGAGGGTGAAGTCATTATGTCTGGATATACAAATAAATCTGCAAACCAAGTTAATTTAAGTATTATACTTAAAAAACAACTAAAAGTTATAGGTGTATCAAACGGAGATGGATCTTTCTCTACAGCAATTAATATGCTTGCAAACCATGTTGTAAAGACAGAAGGTTTAGTTGGAAGACATTATAAGTTTGAAGAGTTTGACGAGATGTTCAAATACATCCATGAGTATCCATTACAATATAATAAGGTAATTATAGATATTCAAAAGTTATAGAACATTATTGTCCAACTGAGAGGGGCTTATGATTAGACGAGGACAATTTATATTTTTAGTTTTTCTAGTTTTATTACTATCCATTTTAGTATTTGTTGGTTGTAACAAAAGCTCTAAGAATGTAGGAATTAGCAATGAGGATGCACAAAAGTTATCTTTAGATGGTATAACTGTTGCTGGAAATGGAACAGGAAGTGTTTCTAAATTGATTCCAGATAAGAGCGGAAAAGAAAACAACATAAAGAAAAGAGAGACTAGTGGTGATGGACAATTAAAATATGATATTACTATACAAGACTATGGTGCATCCGAAAATTATGGTTTTGATTTTATTACATTAGATAAAACATCGGCCGCACCAGGAGAGACAGTTACTTTCCAAACACATGTCCAATGGGTAAACGATTCTCATACAGAAAAGAGAGAGATTTTAAGTATAGCAATAGAGGGAGAATATGTTGAAATCCAAAATAATTCTTTTGTAATGCCTGCTCGAGATGCCAAAATTTTAGTAATGATTGGGGTTTATAGAAAAATAGTAATACAACAGCCAGCAAATGGAAGAATTAGTACTAATAAAGAATGGTATGATGTTGGAATGCAAGAAGATATAAATATAACCCTTAATCCGGATAGTGGGTATGCATATAAAGAAAACACTCTTGTATTAAGTTGGGAAGGTGGTTCTGGACCAGAAAGTGAAACGCTCTATGTGGATGGTGAGACAAAAACTGCAACACATTATTTACCATCCAGTTATAGTGAGATTACTTTAACTTGTGAATTTGAGATTCCACAAGCTCCAACTTACGGTGTTTCTGTAGGTTATATACAAAATGGGACAATCAGTCCCACAAAAAATATTTATGAAGAGAATGAGAAGGTAGTTGTCACGGTTAATCCAGATAAAGACTATGAATTAGATGAGTTGTGGTATGATGAAAGTACACAAATTACAAAAGTAAACAACGAATATTCTTTTAATATGCCAAATCATGATGTGACTCTACATGCAACATTTAAAGAAAAAAAGTACCTCATCACGGTTATTCATGAAAATGGAACCGTTGTTTTAAAACACGAAGACAATGTTCTTGAAGGGAATAAATCCAAACAAGGCGAATCTGTAAAGATATATGTTTC
>CAMVBZ010000016.1 GCA_947165815.1 uncultured Clostridia bacterium | reverse complement strand
AGTCCCGTATTTAGTGGGATTTTAGACTATTTGAGAAATAAATTGTTTCACATGAAACTACAAGCCGAAGTGGAAATGTTCCACGTGAAACCTAATGACTATATAGAAAAAATACGCTATTTTTGTGATACATTTTTCTATAGAATTTCTATATGTTTTTTAAGGAGTTTTTATCATATAACCGCGTCAAATTCCTTTTCATCTTTATTTATTGCTCTCATCATCATTTTGAGTGCCATTTGGATCTTTGAAATAATAAAAAATAGAGCAAATTTTATTCTGCCCTATTTATATTAAATTATATTTATATAATTTAAAAGTCTTATTTTTTGACTGGTGGCAAACCTTTTCTTATTCCGAATCCGTCTATTGCGTCTATAATTGCAGGAATATATTGGTCATATTTGGTTAATCCATTCTCTAAAGTTGTCCTAAAATCTTGTGTTGCGCTATCATCTGCACTATCTGAGACAATTTTCATGCAAAATGCAGGAACTTCATTTCTTTCGCATACAAGAATAATTCCAATGGATTCCATATCACAAATATCTGCACCAAAAGTCTTTCTAAGCATGTTTTTCTTTTCTTTGGAAGCAATAAAAGAATCTTCACTAGAGATAGTTACTACTTTTGTATTTATTGGTAATACATTTCTTACATAACTCAATAAATTTTGGTCAAAGTAAAAATATAACCCTTCTCTTCTGTCATATTGCCCTAATTGTGTTCCATCAATATAACGTAAATCAAACGCACTATGAACAGCTTTTTCTACAATTACAAGATCTCCCACGTTTAACGAAGGGGACAAGGTTCCTACAAATCCAAAATTCAATATTGTTTCAACATCAAAAATATCAATTAGCAATTGTGTTGCTTGTGCAGCTCTAATTTCGCCTGTACCGCTACATGCCAAGTATATTGTGTCTTTACTTGTTTGTATCTCGTAAATGTTAACACCAGCTATTACACTGGCTCTTGTAAGATTTCCAAGCTTTTCATGGATTGGTAACATTTCTTCTGCTAAAGCAGTAATAATTCCTATTTTCATATCTAAATCTCCTTTGGTCATTGTATCACAAAAAAATACAGTTTACAATTGCATTGTAAATCAATTTTATGTTAATATGTTTTTGCTATGGGATTACAGGTTGATATTTTAAATAAGTTCTTAAATGACAATAACATAACACTAGATGCTTCTCAAATAGAGAAGTTATCTCAATTTGAAGAAAAAGTTATTGAAACTAATGAAAAATTTAATCTAACAAACATAACAACTGAACCAGATTTTACCATTAAGCACATAATAGACAGTTTGGTTGGTGTTTCATATATCCCACAAGGAGCAAAATTATTAGACATTGGAACTGGCGCTGGTTTCCCATCTATGCCTATTGCAATATCTAGGCCAGATCTAAAAATTGAGGCAATAGATTCTACAGAAAAGAAAATCGGATTTGTTAATCAATCTGCAAAAGAATTAGGCGTAAATAACATTAATGCAATGAGTATAAGAGCAGAGGAAATGCCCAAAGATAAAAAGTATGATTGTGTTGTCGCTAGGGCTGTTGCTTCATTGCCAGTATTGCTAGAACTTGCTATGCCTATTATTAATGTTGGTGGTTTATTTATTGCATACAAAGCTACTGAAGATGAATTAAAAGATAGTGCAAATGCGCTAAAGGTATTAAATGGCAAAGTAGATAAAACTGTTTCATTAACTCTTCCTAATGGTGATAATAGATGCCTAATTATTATAAAAAAACAAGGTGAAACTCCTAATAAATACCCCAGAAATTATAGCCAAATTAAAAAGAAACCTCTTTAATATAATTTCAGTTTATTTTGCAAAATCTATACTTTAACTATCAAAATTAATTAGATAAACATACTGAATTGCAAAAATAAAATAATTGCATTTTTGTTATTATCTATCATATTTTCCACCATAAAATCATACAAAATTTGGTCATAAACTTTTTTGTATTTTTATCCGTGAAACTATTGTGTTTCACGATTAAATGTGATATTGTTATTTTATCAAGTTTTAGGAGATGTCATTATGGCAGGAAAAGGAACATTAGGGAACAGAGGATTAAGTGCATTATTTGATGACAACGAACAAAATGTTGAGGTTAAAATTCCAGACGCACAAACAAATGAAGTTGATATTACTTTAATTGACAGAAATCCAAACCAACCAAGACAGACATTTGATGAAGATTCACTAAATGAAATGGCCGAGTCCATTAAAACTTATGGTGTATTACAACCATTGTTATTGGTTCCAAAGCTTGATGGAAGATATTTAATTGTAGCTGGTGAAAGAAGATTCCGTGCTTCATCTAGAGCGGGCTTACGTACTGTTCCAGCAATTATTAAAGACCTTGATGACGAACAAATCCAAGAGATATCCCTTATTGAAAACTTACATAGAGAAGACCTAAATGCAATTGAAGCCGCATTTGGTATGAGAGAACTTATAAAGACACATGGATTAAAGCAAGAAGATATTGCTGTAAAGATTGGTAAATCTCGTCCATACGTCACAAACACTCTACGTTTATTACAACTCCCAGATGAGATTATAGAACTTGTAAAGACAGGACAATTGGATGCAGGCCATGCAAGAGCCCTTATACCTATAGATGATTTACAATATCAAAGCCTTCTTGCAAAGCAAATTGTAGAAAATAAACTCTCTGTAAGAGAAGTTGAGGAAAGAGTTAGATTATATTTCACAAGAAAAGCAAATAAAGGTGGTCCAAGAGATAAGAAAGATATGAGTATTGAACTCAAGAATATGGTTTCAGAAATGAAAAGCATTTTCCAAACCAAAGTAAAACTTTTGGGCAATGAGCAAAAGGGAAGAATTACTATAGACTATTTCACATCAGACGATCTTGAAAGAATCTATGCTTTAATGCAACTCTTAAAATATGGTAACAGATTATAATCTTTAAAAAGTGTAAAAATTTAGTACCCTTTTAGGGTACTATTTTTTTATCTATCTAACAACTTACTCTTAATATCAACAACAGCAATCTTTATTCTTGTATCCGTTCTAATATCTTCCGTAATCTTATCTCTTGAATGCATGATAGTTGTATGATCTCTATTTCCAAACATAGCACCAATAGCTGCAAGAGGCATAGATAATAATTCATTTATTAGATAAATGGCTATCATTCTTGGTTCAACGATTTTCTTTTCTCTCTTTGGTCCAACTAAATCTTGCACGGATACTCTGAAGTAGTCTGCAACTGCATTAACAATATCTGTAGCATCTATAACTTCTTTCTTTTCGTTTAAAGAATCTTTTAATGCTTCTTGTGCAAGTTCCTCTGTATCTATAATGTGGTTTGTAAGAGAAGAGTAGAAGATTATCTTATTTAATAAACCTTCCATCTCACGAATGCTGGATGGTGAGTTTTCTGCAATAAAGAATGCAACTTCCTTTGAAAGATTGAACTTTTGTTGTGCAGCCTTGCTATTAAGAATAGCAACCCTTGTCTCTAAGTCTGGTATTTGAATATCTACAGTTAAACCACTAGCAAAACGTGTTTTTAATCTTTCTTCTAATGCGCCAATATCTTTTGGTGCCTTATCTGATGTTAAAATAATTTGTTTATTATTTTGATAAAGATCGTTAAAGATATGGAAGAAAGCTTCTTGCGTTGCAGTTTTTCCACTTAAGAACTGTACATCATCAACCATTAATACATCACATGTACGATATTTTTCTCTAAATGCATTACTTTCTTCGTTCGAAGTCTTATTTGTCATATTAGAGATAATATCATTTATCATCGTCTCTGAATTGACATAAAGAATACGCGATTTTGTTGTGGACATTAAATAATTTCCTATTGCATTTAACAAGTGAGTTTTTCCTAAACCAACACCAGAATAAATGAATAGTGGGTTATATGTTCCACCTGGGTTTTCAGCTACAGATTTTGCAGCAGCTAATGCATAAGCATTAGATTTACCTTGAATGAATGTTTCAAATGTATAATTTTCTTTAAATGGATTCTTAATTGGTCCTGGAATTGGTTCATTAATAATGAAACCAGCACCATCTAGAACACTGTCTTGTGATTTTAAGAATTCTTCTTTTTGATCTTCTGTTATGAAAATAGATCCTGTAAGTTGTGGATTTACTGCAGTAAGAACTTCTGTGATAACATCTCCGTATTTGGTTTCAACGGTTCTTTTTGCTGTCTTTGTTGGAGCGCAGAGAACTAATTGGTTTTGAAAAATACAAACTGGTTCGAGCTTTTCAACCCAAACTTCAAAACTTACTACTGTCATTAACTTGGATAATTCATCCAAAGTATTTTTCCAAATGTCATCAATGTTTATCATGGATTTTATTATAATAAAAGTATTTGAAAATAATCAAGCAATAATGTAAATTGTTAATAGGAAATTTATTTTAAATAAAAGTGGTGAAAAATAACTATGAACAAACTAGAAAGACAATATTTAGGGAATGATATCAGTTTACAAAAGGCAGCAAGTCTATTATTTCCTGAAATATCATATTCTTCGTTAATGAAATGTTTTAGAAACAAGGATGTAAAAATAAATAATAAAGCATCTTTAACTAAAGCAATTGTTCATAACAATGATATCATCACTATATTTGTTCCAGATGAACAATTAAGGGAAATTGATATAATTTATCAAGATGAAAACATTGTCATTGTAAACAAACAACAAGGTCTACAAAGTGTAGGAGATGGATCCCTTGAAACATTGCTAAAAGAAAGATTAAAAAAAGAGATATACCCTGTACATCGTTTAGATACCAATACAGCAGGTTTAATAATCTTTGCACTCAATGAAAAAGCACAAGAAAAACTTGAAAAATATATTAAAGAAAAGAGCATCCAAAAAGACTATCTAGTTAAGGTATTCGGAAAGCCACAAAAAGACCATGAAATCTTAAGTGATTATTTAGTAAAAGATGCAGAAAAGGGAAGAGTTTTCATTAGCCATAATAAGGTTCCAAATTCCCTATCATGTATTACAGAATATACATTAGTTTCTTCAGATGATAATACATCCATTTTAAGAGTAACTTTACATACTGGAAGAACACACCAAATAAGAGCTCATTTAGCATATTATAACATGTATGTTGTTGGAGATGAAAAGTACGGAAACTATACTTTAAATAAACAAATTGGATGTTTTAAACAATGTTTAGTGTCATATTACCTAAAATTTAATATACCACAAAACGATGCACTTCTTGGCTATTTGAGTGGTGTAGAAATCTTTAATTTAGATAACGATTTATTATAATTTAAGTAACCTACTAATATTCTCTGAAAGAATCATTTTTCTTTCATTTTCGGATAATTCTAATTTCATAAATAATTCAAGTTCTTTAGTTGGATTCCACATTGGAAAATCCACTCCAAAAATAAACCATTCTGCCCCAAAGAATTTAATTAATTTAGTTGCATCTTGTGGAGTCATAAATGAGAGCGATGAAGATGTATCAAAATATACATTTTCTAAGCCCTTATAAACCTTTATTTTTTCCCATTCACTAAATCCTCCAAAGTGTGCAGCAATACATATTAATTTTGGATATTTTGTTGCAACATTTACAAGCTGTAATGGGTGTGAAAAATTATATCTTTTATCTCCTGTATGAAATAGAATTGGAAAAACTCCTTGAGCTGCTTCATATATTGGTTGTGCCATATCTGAGTCTATTGCAAACTGTTGAAAATCTGGATGTAGTTTTATTCCTTTAAAGTTTCTTTGTTTACACCAATTTATTTCCTCTACTATTTCTTCTTTTGTCATACTTGGATGAAGTGTCATAAACCCAATATATTCAGGATGCTTTTGTGTTTCTTCATAAATAAAACTATTAATAGCTCTTACTTGATGTTTTGTAGTTGCTACAGAACAAATTAAAACTTTTTCTACTCCTGCTTCTTTTTCTTCTTTTAATAGTAAATCACTGCTTCCTGTTTGCTCAGCCATAGCTATGCCATAGAAAGTTGAAATAGAATTAGTAGCTTTCTGCGCTATTTTTTCTGGATAAATATGTGAATGCCCATCTATGATCTTATAATTCATCGTTTTTTTCCTTTGACCTAAATAATATAAGAGCAAATATGGTTTTTCAAGTATTATTTTTAATTTTTTAAATATAAATTTAAATGCTGTTGTATTAAAAACTTTTTTTTACTATAATTTTACTATTATGATAGTTAAATCAATTCAACTTAAAAACTTTAGAAATTACAAGGACCAAATATTAAATTTGGATCCAGGTTTAAATGTACTTGTTGGAGATAATGCAGAAGGCAAAACAAATATGCTAGAAAGTATATATTTTTGTGCTAATTTTTCTTCTCCAAGAACTACTAATGACAAAGAGATGATTAGATTTAACCAAGATCATGCAATTGTAAAACTTGTTATCAAAAAAAAATATAGAGACAATTCAATTAAAATTAAAATTGATTCTCATAAAAAGAAATATGTTTTAGTAGATGATATACCTATAAATAGAGTTGCTGAATTAATGGGGGTTTTAGGAGTAGTATTTTTCTCTCCACAAGAAATTAAATTAATACAGGAATCTCCAGATGATAGAAGAAAATTTTTAAACATTGCTCTATCTCAACAAGATAAAACTTATTTTAGAGCTCTTAATGATTATAAGAAAATACTATTAAACAAAAATAATTTACTTAAAAAAGGCTTAACTACAGAACAAGTAGATACAATGTTAGATGTTTATGATGCACAACTTGCAAAAGAAGGTGAATTTATTATTAATAAAAGAATGAATTTCCTTAAAGTTTTAAGTAATTATTCTAACAGAGCAAATGAAAAATTAAGTGAAAGTGAAGAAACATTAAATTTAGAATATGAAACTAATATTTCTTTAGAAGGTAATATTCAATCTAATTTATATGACTCTTTAGTTAAAGCTAGAGAAAAAGATAAACAATTAGGATATACATCTGTTGGTCCACATAGAGATGATATAAAAATAATATTAAATGGAAATGATGCAAGAAAATTTGCTTCTCAGGGACAACAACGATCTATCACATTAGCTATGAAATTAGCATCTTTATATATTTATAAAAATGAAACAGGGGAATTTCCAGTTTTATTATTAGATGATGTATTAAGTGAATTAGATTTAAAGAGACAAAAAATATTATTAGAAATGTTAAAAGATATACAAATTATTTTAACATGTACCCATTATAATATTGATGTTCCTGCAAAAATTATTAATATTAAAGATGGAAAAGTAATATGAGATCAAGACCAAATACAAGAAAGAATATAATGAATAAAACAAGAGATATAGCATATATTGCTATTTGTACTTCTTTAATTTGTATTTCTGCATGGATTACTATTCCAGGAACTGTTCCTTTTACTTTGCAAACATTTGCAATATTTTTAACACTTGGATTATTAGGTGCTAAAAGAGGAATGTTATCTATTTTAATATATATATTAATTGGAATGATTGGTCTTCCTGTATTTTCATCATTTAATTCTGGATTAGGTGTTATTGCAGGTCCAACTGGTGGATATATAATCGGTTTTATTTTTTCTTCATTTGTTTATTTTTTAATTGAAAAATTAATTAAAAATGAAAATGTAAAAATGATAACTGGATTTATTCTTGGATTAATTGTTTGTTACGCAATAGGATCTATTTGGTTCTATTATGTATATGGAAATAATGTAGGATATATGTCATTTGTTAGCATATTAATGGTATGTGTTGTTCCATTTATTATCCCAGATATATTAAAACTTTTATTAGCATTTATTGTTGTAAAAAATGTTAAAAAGAGGGTATTTATTAATTAATCAACATTGATTGTGGATTATATTTAAAAAATGTGGATATTTTTATCATTTTATCCACATAGAATACATATACAAAAACACTACATTTAGTTGAAAATATTATTATAAACAATAATATATTGTGTTTTTCGAAAGTTTTCTACTTGTCAACATACATTATATTATGTTATTATTATTTAAAAATAAATTATTAAATTATAAGGCGTGAAAAATGAAAGTTATTTGTAATGGAACTGAATTAAGTGAAGCTTTATCAAAAGTAATTAAAGCATTACCAGTAAAAAGAATTAATCCTATTTTAGATGGAATTAAATTAAAGGCAAAAGGTGACGTATTATCTTTATACGCATCAGATCTTGAATTATCTATTGAAAAGACAATTAATGCAGAAGTTTTAATTGAAGGTGAGATAGTTGTTCCTGGAAAAACATTTGAAGAATATGTAAGACAAATCAAAGATGAAGACAAAATTACATTAGATGCAACAGAAAAATTAAATCTTAATGTTTCATATTTAGATAGTTATGTAAAATTCAAATGCTATAATGCAAACGAATATCCAGTATATAAAGATGTATCTCAAGATGAAAGTTTTGTAATATACAAAAAAGACTTCAAAGCATTAATAGAAAAGATAGTTTACTGTGTAGCAACAGATGATTCTAGACCAGCACTTAAAGCATGTTGTTTAAATATTAAAGAAACAGAAATTGAAGGTGTCGCAAGTGATGGATTTAGATTAGCATTTGTTAGAAAGACTATTCAAAATAATGGACAAGAAAAGCAAATACTTGTTCCTGCAAAGAGTTTAACAGAAATTGGAAAATTAATAGATGATGGCGATGAAACAATGACAGTTTATGTAGAATCTAACTACATGATGATTGATTTATTCCATACAAAAGTTATTACAAGATTAATTAATGAAGCATATATTAATTATGACAAAATTATTCCAACAGATTTCACAACAGAAGTTACAATAGATAAGAATTTATTACAAAAAGCAATCAACCGTGTTAATGTAATTAACAAAGCTGAAAAGAGAGGAGTTGTAAAGATTGAAATTAAAGAAGATGTTGCTTACTTTACAACAAATACAAGTGATGGTGATGTTAATGAAAAGATTTCTATTGGTTTAAAGGGAAAAGATTTATTAATTGGATTTAATCCAAAATATATTTCTGAATGTTTAAATGCAACAAGTGATTCATTTGTAACAATGTTCTTTAAGACATCTACATCTCCAGCAATTATTAAAGGAGAAGATGATAGCTGGCAATACTTAATCTTACCATTAAGAATTTCAGCATAACATTATTTTAGTATGATAAGAGCAGGATCTATAAAAAGGATCTTGCTTTTTCATTATTATGAGAAAAATTATTACATATAAAACTGAAGAACGAATAATTAATTTTGATGAAAAAAGTATAAAATATACTTTATTATTTAAAAATGTTAGAAATTTAACATGTAGATTTAAAAATTATGAAAACAAGTTATATGTAATAGCTCCAATAAATTATAGTTATAGAAAAATTGAAAAATTTTTAACTGATCATCAAAGAGCAATTTTAAATTGGGTAGAAAAATCTGAACAAAAAAAGATTGAGTTAACAAGAGATTTTGTTGATGGAGAAAAATATTTATTACTTGGCCAGGAATATTTATTAAAAATAAATAAAGTAGATAAAAAGCAAGAAGAAGGAATCTGTTTTGATAGTAATTATATAATTTTAAAAACAACAAAAGAAGATAAAGAATACAAACGTAAAATTCTAGAAAAATACTATAAAAATATTGCTCAAAGAATTATTAGTGAAGAGTTTCAAAAATTAAAGAATAAATATAGTGGAAAAATACCATATTCAAGTGAATATTCCTTAAATATAAGGAAAATGAAAGCAAAATGGGGATTAAATAATTCAAGAACTAAAACTATTACAATAGGATTTCATCTAATTTTTTCAAAAATAGAAGACATAGATTATGTAATTATCCATGAATTATGTCACTGTGCAGTAAGGAATCATGGAAAGTTATTTTATTCATATCAAGAAATGTTGTGTCCAGATTATAAAGAAAGAAAACAGGACTTAAATAAAAATATTCATCCATTTATATGCCAAATAGAAATGCTTGGTTCGTTAATATAAAAAATCTTTGTATATTTTTATATTAATTTGTGATAAAATAGATGGTAATGATTTAAAATATAAAGGTAAAAATATGAAAGGGAAGGGAAAAATATTAATATTATTACTAGTTTGCCTAATTATTGTTTCATCATTAATTATGGTTGCTTGTAATAAAAATAAAAATTCAGGCAGCTCAAGTTCTGAAGATTCAGGAACAGTTGTACCTGGAAAAGATATTAATTTTAATGTTTATTTTTACATTTTACCTACAGATGCCGAACCATATGCAACATTAGAAATAAAAAGTGGTAATAAAATAAAAACTAGTGATATTCCAGATGATCCATCAAGAAATGGATATAAATTTGGTGGATGGTATAAAACAACTTCCTTCTCTCCTGGTGATGAATTTAATCCAAATTCAGTAATAGGCAAAGATATAAAATTATATGCTTATTGGATAGCACCTTTCACAATTACTTTCTATGAAGATTTATATGATGGTGTTGTAAACAAGACAATTACACGTTATTCAGATGAAATAGTACCTCAAAGTGAAATTTATACTCCAGAAAAAACAAACTATGAATTTGGTGGTTGGTATTTAGATAGAGAGTTCACACAACAATATGTATATAGTGAACATTTATCCAATAGCATTACATTATATGCTAAGTGGAATTCAACATATGCAAAGCTTCAATTTGTAACTAATACAAGAGACGTAAAAATGGATAGTATTTCTCTTAAAAAAGACCAAGAGAATGATTTACCATCTCCATCTTCTATTCCTAATGGAGCTACATTTGATGCTTGGTGTTTAGATAAAGCATTAACACAACCATTAACTAGCGGAAAAATAACAATAGTTGAGGATACCATTGTTTATGCTAAGTGGACATTCGACCACACACATACATATGAACAAACCACAACGATATTTAAGGAAGCCAATTGTACAGAAGCAGGTGGCAGAGCACATTGTTGTTCTATTTGTGGATATTATGAAGATGAAGAAGTTATAGAACCGCTTGGACATAATATTTATGAAAGACAATGGTATGATGGTGGTACATATCATAGTCATAAGTGTTTAAGATGTGGTGAAGAATTTGATAAAGAGTCTCATACATATAATGCAGGTGAAATAACAACAAATGCAACATGTGAACAAGATGGACAAAAGACATATACATGTACTAAGTGCGAAGCAACAAAAGTCGAACAAATTCCTGCTCTAGGACACGATATAGATGAAGATCATTGGGTATATGATGGAGAAAACCATTGGCATGCATGTAATCACGAATGTGGTGAACACTTTGATGAACATGCACACAATAGAGTAAGAGACGAATCCAAAGACTATACAGCAACAACCTGTGGTGAGCGAACTGTTGTAGGTTGGAAGTGTTCTATTTGTAACGCCGATTTATCTGATTATAGAGAAACTATTTCACATACAATAGATGTAAATGTTTGGGAAAATGATGAATCACAACATTGGCACGATTGTTCAACATGCCATAATCATATTAATGCTGAGGACCATGATTACAATATTGTAACAGTAAAAGCAGCAACCTGTTCTGAAACAGGATTAAAGAGATACACATGTAATACATGTGGATATGTAAAAGAAGAAGTTCTTCCAAAGACGTCACACACATTAAAATGGGCAACCGATACAACAAGTTGTCTTACAGATGAGCAAAAAGAGCTTTGTGATACATATCACTTTAGATACTGTACAGTCTGTCATAAGGTATTTGATGAATCTAAAGAAGAACACGTAGTAGATTGGAACGACACAAAGAATATTAGAATTTTAACAAAACCAAAGTGTTATGCAGAAGGAAAAGCAAATGTAACTTGTCCAGTTTGTGGAATAACACATTATAATGTTCCAGTTCCAATGATAGACCATACATGGCAATTAGATCCAGACCAACACGTTGAGGGTACATGTTTAGAAGATGGACATGACCATTATCATTGTACTGCAGATGGATGTACGGCAACAAAACTAGTCAATATTCCTGCAGCACATAAGTATGAGTTGGAATCTTCAATACCCAAAACTTGTACTACCCCAGGTACCAATACATATAAATGTGTTGTATGTAATGATACTAAAGTTGAAACTATTCCAGCAGGACATACATATAATAATTACTATACAAATGAAACACATCATTGGCATATTTGTGAGATGTGTCATGACACCTTAGATTATGGTGAACATGACTTCGAAACAATAATGCAGAATGTTCCAAAGAACTGTGAGGATGAAGTATCCGTAATGCACAGATGTACAATATGTCAGTATTACTATACCGAAACAACATCTGGACTAGGACATCAATGGGATAATGGAACAGTTATTGCAGAACCATCATGTACAGATCCAGGTTATATTGAATACACCTGCTTGAAGTGCGGTAAGATTCATACAGAAACATTTGGAGAACCACTTGGTCATAGTTGGGACGAAGGAACAATTACAACACCACCAACCTGTACGGAAAGAGGTGTAAAAACATACGAATGTACAAGATGTCATATAACAAGAACCGAATCAGTGGATGCACTTGGTCACGATTGGGATGATGGCACTATTACACAACCTCCAACATGTATTGTTCCTGGTGTAATGACATATGAATGTCATAGATGTCACGAAACAAGGACAGAGTCTATTCCAATAATAGATCATGATTGGGGCGAAGGCGAAGTAACTACTGCACCAACATGTACATCAACCGGTGTTAGAACATATGAATGTTCAATGTGCCATGATACCAGAACAGAAGTAATTCCAATGGTACCGCATACTTATGCAGATGAACCGGTAATAAATAGATATCCAACTTGTACGGAAGAAGGTGAGAGAGCCTTTGAATGTACGGTATGTCATCAACAGATTACTGAACCAATAGCAGCATTAGGCCATGAATGGGATTCTGGCACACAAACTACAGATCCAACATGTACTGCTACAGGTGTAATGACATATGAATGTACAAGATGTCACATAACAAGAACAGAACCAGTTCCGGCGCTTGGTCATGATTATCATGATGCAATAACAGCACCAACGTGTACAGAAAAGGGATATACAACTCATACCTGTTCAAGATGTGGAGACAGTTATAAAGATACATATGTGGATGCATTAGGTCACTCATGGAACGATGGAGTAATTACAACAGCTCCAACATGTACATCTACTGGTGTTAAGACATATACTTGTACAAGATGTGGAACAACAAAAACAGAATCTGTTCCTATGACTCCACATACATATGGGTCAACATGGACATATTTAGATGAAGATCACGATGCGTTAAAGTGTAAAGATTGTGGACATGTCAAAGAAACAAGAGAACATGATTATGATGGATACTGCTGTAAGTATTGTCATCATTACTTATTGGAGAAGTATATTTCTAAATTCACCGAACATGGTGCAACAGGTCAAGATGCAATTGAGATAGAAAGTGAGGACGAATTCCTTTTATTCTTAGATTACATATTCTCTAGATACATGACATCAAGTAAGTATTTCAAGTTTGGAGGAGATTTCGCTGAAGAACTTAGTAATCAAGGCAAAAACCTTACATTAATGAAAACCTATAGCGATATCCTAACAGCATATCAAAATAGAGTTACAATGCCAGTGCCAACATATAGCATGCTATGGAATAGTGGAAATCACGCAGTAGGTCTTAAATGGTATCTTGACATTGCGGGTCATGAAGTAACATATAATAAGTTTATATCCACAGATGAAGGCGAAGGATACGGAACATATTTCTATAACTTAGAGCATGATTGGTATGAAGATACTAAAAATGAGAATTTGCCTCAACAAGATTACTATTTCAATGATTATAGTTCATCTAGAACTAATTCATTTGATGACTTCAAATATAAGGAATATACAACAGAATTTGACTGTGTAACATCAGATCAAGTTGTATTTGCTCTAGAGCATTATATGAAACCAGTATGTACAGGTAGAGCATTGAGTATAGTTAATAGAGCAAAAGCTATCTTGAGAGAAATCGTGGATGATGATATGTCTGATTACGAGAAAGTTAAGGCAATTTATAAATGGATTGTTTCTAATGTAACATATGATAATGCTGTATTAAATCCTGATAACCTATTTGATTCAACAGATGATGGTGGATGGATATATTATGCATCTTGGTTTGCAGAAGGCGCGTTAGACTATGGCTATGCAGTTTGTGATGGTATTTCAAAAGCATTTGTAATCCTTACAGGATTAGAGGGAATAAGAAGCGTAAGAATATCAAGTAATGCAACAGCACATGCATGGAACAAAGTATTTATAGATACAGATGCAGATGGCGTAGGCGAATGGTATGTAGTAGATGCAACCTGGGGCAACTTGGGTATCACTGGTACAAATATTGAAATATATGATGCAAGCCATTTCTTAATTAGTGATGCACAAAAAGCAGCGAAAGGTTGTGTTGGAGATAACTATTTAGATATAGAGGCAACAACTACATATAACTATTATGTAACTGAAACATTTGAATATAATTCAACCACATATGATTTGGTTATAGAATCAGCAGAGGAATCTCAAATTCTAAAGAGTTATATGCTAGAAAACAATACTAAGACAACAACATATAAAACCATCTCCATATTTATTGTTGGAACAAACACAATAGATTTAGTTCCTGCAGGTGTAAGTTATGTGGATGGAATGGAAGTTACAATCGGAAATGTACAAGGAAAGTATTATATTTTGATAATATCTTAACTAACTTGACATTAAAAAATAATAAATATATATTATATAGCACTATAAAAACGCACACGTGCGTAGGAGGAAAGCAATGTTAAAGCGTAATCTTGAAAAGATTTTTACAACAGCCGCAACCATTCTTGCCTTGATTCTAATAATTATATTATTAGTAATCGCATATGGTGGAATAGATGCAAAAGATCTAGACAATAGCTTAGTAAAAGGATTATTCATTACATTGGCAATTATCTTCGGATTATTGGCAACAACAGCACTAGTTCTTTTATTCATTAATGATGATGCAATTAAGGAAATCACATTAAGAACAAATAGCGCACAAAAAACAAGAGTTACTGTATTCGCAGTTAAGAAATTAGTTGTTAAGGCATGTTCTGAAATAGAAGGTGTAAAGTGCAAGGGAATTAAACTTACAACATCAGACTATGGTGTAAAACTTAAGGTTAAGATTGCTGTAAAAGAAAAAGATGTAGAACAAGTTGAAGCATATGTACGTAATATGATTAAAGACATCTTTGCTAATGCATTAGGATTTGCATTCAGCGCAATCGAAATCGAAATCATGAAGTTCGAACCTGCATATAAACCAAACGTTGCTGCAATCATTGCTAAAGCAGATGAAGAATTAGCAACAAAGAAAGAGGAAGAAACAGCAGAAGAACCAAAAGAAGAAGTAGTTGAAGATGCTCCTGTAGAAGAAGCTGCAGTAGTAGAAGAGGTTGCTCCAGTTGAAGAGGAGACAACAGTAGAAGCAGTTGCAGAAGAAATCCCAGCTGTAGAAGAAACTCCAGTTGTTGAAGAAACAGAAGCTGTTGAAACTCTCGAAGCAGAAGTTGAAGAACAAAAAGACGAAGAATAACAACAAACAATAAAACTAAATAAACAAGGCAGAATCCAGAAACGGATTCCGTCTTAAAATTATAGGGCAAGTCCCAAATGAGGTATATTATGGCAAGACCAAAGAAAGATGAAACATTAAAGAAAGACGCAAAAGGTATTAAGTTCGATGATGCACAAGCTTATGCAGATAGTATCGGAATAAGTGTTGAAGATATAGACAAATTCTTTTCTATTGCAACAAAGTATGATGTATTAACAGACAACGACAAAAAGATTATTGCAGAACAAGCAAAGTTCTATCTTTTAAAAGAAAAAGAAGATGCAACAGTAGTTAAAAAGAAAGATACACATAAAATCTCTGCAAATGATGTTGTTTATTCAGAAGAAGGTTATAGAGAAGCAAAAATGGAACTCTATATCTTAAAGACATGGAAACAAGGAAAATGCGAAGAGCAAATCGGTATCGCAAGATCCTATGGTGACTTATCTGAAAACGCAGAATACGATGCAGCTAAAGAAGAACAAACAAAGACAGCTCGTAAGATAATGGAAATCGAGGAACAACTCAAGCACGCTGTTATCACAGACAACGAAGTTGTAGTTATTAAGTTCGATGGTGAAGATGAAGAAGAAACTTATGAGATTTGTGGTACAACAGAAGCAAATCCAGAAGAAAACAAGATTTCAAATCAATCTCCACTTGCAAAAGCATTAGCAGGCAAAAAGGCTGGAGACATAGTTGAATACGAAGCTCCATCTGGAACAATTAGAGTCCAAATCATTAGAAAAGAAAAATAATATGGATAATAACAACAATCAAAACCAACAAGTAAAAGAAATAGATGTTGCAGAAGTTGTAAAGGTTAGAAAAGAAAAACTAGCCAATCTTCAAGCAGCAGGAAAGAATCCATTTGAAATAACAAAATTTGACCGCACAACAACTGCAGGCGCTATTAGAAAGGATGTAGATTCATTCATAGATAAAGAGGTTGTCATCGCAGGAAGATTGATGTCAAAGAGAATTATGGGCAAGGCAAGCTTTGGTCATATTCAAGATACAGATGGAAACTTCCAACTTTATTTTACAAGAGATAATTTAGGCGAAGAGAACTACGCAGAATTCAAGAAATTAGACGTAGGCGATATTATTGGTGTTAAGGGTGAAGTATTTATTACACACTCAGGAGAACCAACAGTTACAGTTAGAGAGTATACATTATTAACAAAATCATTATTGCCTCTTCCAGAAAAATTCCATGGATTAAGAGATAACGATTTAAGATATCGTCAAAGATATGTAGACCTCATTATGAATCCTGAAGTTAAGGATACAATGATGAAACGTTCACAAATCGTTGCTGCAATTAGAGAGATGTTAAACAATGATGGATTCTACGAAGTAGAAACACCTGTATTAAACACTCTAGCAGGCGGAGCAAACGCCAGACCATTCATTACACATCATAATACATTAGATATCGATATGTATCTTAGAATAGCTACAGAGCTTTATTTAAAGAGACTTATCGTTGGTGGTTTTGAAAAGGTTTATGAAATAGGAAGAATCTTTAGAAATGAAGGTATGGATCCAAAACATAATCCAGAATTCACAACTATAGAGTTATATCAAGCATATGTTAACTTAGATGCAATGATGGATATTGCAGAAAAGATTATAGTATGTGCAGCAGAAAAGGTTTGCCCATCTCTTGATATAGAATATCAAGGAACACCAATCTCATTAAAGGGACCATGGAAGAGACAACCAATGAAAGATTTCGTTAAGGAAAATCTTGGAATGGACTTTGATAATGATTCTCTTGATAATCTTATTGCAGAAGCTAATAGAAGAGGCCTAGACCTTCCTAAGGATACAACATGGGGTAAATGCTTATATGAAGTCTTTGATGCATTTGGAGAGGAATTATTAGTTCAACCAACATTCATTACAGATTATCCTGTAGAAGTTAGCCCACTTGCAAAGAAATCTCCAAAAGATGCAAGAGTAACAGAAAGATTTGAGTTATTCATTAATCATACTGAATATGCTAATGCATTTAGCGAATTAAATGATCCAATAGATCAAAGAGAAAGATTTGCAGCACAAATGGCAGCAAAGGCAGCAGGGGATGAAGAAGCTCAACCATATGATGAAGACTTTGTTAATGCTCTTGAATATGGTATGCCACCAACAGGCGGTATTGGTATTGGAATAGATAGAGTGGTTATGTTGTTAACAGATAGTCCATCCATTAGAGATGTATTATTATTCCCAACTATGAAACCACTCGCATAATATAACTCATAAAATATAAACAGATAAAGAGTTAGGAAATCAAAACCTAGCTCTTTTTTATTGCCAAAACATGTGGATTATAAAAACATAGAATATTTATTCACAAGAAAGGTCTTTTGCATAGAAAAATGCCGTAGATAGTGGGTTTTCAAAAATTAAGAAAAATTAACTATAAACAGAACTAAAAAACTGTCAAATTTGTAAGGTTTCAAAAAATGCTATTCTAATGGGGAAAACTTGAAAATTGGGGTAGTTTATCCACATTTTTCCACAATTGTGTGGATAACTTCGTGGAGAACTCTGCATTTTTATACAGTTATGCATATTGTTAAAAGTGAAACAAAATGCAAAAAAATACTGTATAAATGCCCATTAAATTCTATCGTATTCTGTGAAGATTGAGAGGTCTTCTCTAAAGATTCTAACTAGGGTAGTAAGCTTTTCTTCTTCGCTCTCCCAACCATAAGTTTTTTCTATAATTTTCCAAAGTGCATATGAATTAAGGAAGTCATACCAGAAATAGCATTCATCTCCGAGTTTGAATATTTCCAATTCGCTAAAAGATTCATAAGCACTAGACTTCTTTAAGATATCTATTAATTGCCATACTTCATGAGATTCATTGTACTTTTGATATATGAATTTAAGCATATATTTTTTAACGTCTTTAGAGAAAGTAAAACAACCTTGTTGTGCGTTTGCGATATCCTTAAGTATTGGAGCGATGTCTGGATCGTTCACATATTTCTTTAAAACCTTTTGTAGTGGGTTAGCAAATTTATTATTCATAATATTTCCTTATCATTTTATTTTTATATATTTTAGAACATTATTAGTTACAATGCAACGTTAGAAGCAAAGACGTTTAATTGCCTCATAATAAATTCTATACATCTTATCTAACTGGTCTATAGTGATACATTCATCCAAACAATGTATTGGCATAGGATCATCAGGGAACACTGGTCCAAAGCCCACAGCCTCATTCATTGCCCTTGCATAAGTGCCTCCGCCAATGGCTAAAGGTTGTGCTCCTAAATCAAGGGTTGTATCCTTATAAACATCCATGAGTGTTGAAACAAGAGGATTGTTCTTATCAACAAAAAGCCTATCATGAGCGTGCGGAATTGACACTTTAACATCAGAAAATGCATTTTCAATCTGTTTTTGGATTTGTTCTTTTTCTATGGTTAAAGGATATCTAAAGTCTATGGTTAGTTCTAATTTTTTGCCATCTGCTTTAATAACACCAACGTTCATTGTTAGTGGCAATCCCTCAGAATCAACACTATCTAATCCTAGTCCTTTTCCATATACATCATCTAGCTTGTTTGCAATATTCATTATTGCTTCATCATCATAAGTTCTGCCAATAAGTTTTAATAATTTTATTCCAGCAT
>CAMVBZ010000015.1 GCA_947165815.1 uncultured Clostridia bacterium | reverse complement strand
CACAATAGTAGTAAAGAATGCTGCTGGTGAGCAAGATACAAACTATGATGTTGCAGTTGCAGCAATTGCTTTAAGAGTTAATCCAAAAGCATTGGTTGTAACACCAAATGTCACAAAGAATACAAGACCTTATGGTTACTTGGATACAGATACAACGAATGGATTAACAATTACTTACACAGCTTCAATTCCAAACATTATAACAGATGGTGAATTGGTTCGTGGTGTATATAATGCAACAACTGGTTCATTAATAGCAAAAGGTTCTAGATATGATCCAGCATCAGATGCGGAAGGAAATACAACATTTAATGGTGTTGCAGCATATTATGGATTGACAGTAGGAACAGAATTTGTATTAAATAATACAAACTATACTATTGAATTTGCTGAAAACTATGATACAACAAGATTCGTTATCGAACCAAGAAAGTTAATACTTGGACAAACAACAGATTTCTATGGCGTAAGCAAAGACTATGATGGAACAACATCAGTTATCTATAAAGCCGGTGATTTATCAATTAACTATTCTAATAAGTTAGTTCGTTCAAGTGACGATGTAACAGTTGCATTCACAGCAATTTATGATAGTTCAGAAATTGGTAATAGAACAATTACATTCAGTGCATTATCACTCACTGGTGAAGACGCAAGAAATTATGTGTTGTATTTAGATAACGATACAACTCCTTATGTTGACCAAACAATTTCTATTACAGTAATTCACCCAGGTTCAACAGAAAAGATTCAAATTGTTAAGGCAGTAGTAAAGATTTACATTTCTAAATCAGATATCACTATTTCAAAACAATATGATGGCACAACAACAATGAGAGTGGCAGATGTATCAATGGGTACATCAAGTCTATTAAATACATATATTAGTGCAGTACAACAAAGTGCTTATCCAGCAGCTGCAGTATCTAATGATTACATTACTGAAGTTAGATTAGTATTTAACTATGATGTTTCTTCATCAAACTCTGCTCAAATCATTATTAAAGATGATGATATTACATTAACTCCAGGCGTAGGTATATTCACATTAACAATTAAGAATATGCCAGTCTATATCACAAGAAGAATTCTAACACTAGACAGCTTTGCAACTGCAGTTGGTGTAAATAGAGCATATGATACAACAAGCTTTGTAGATGTAGATGTAACATATAAAGATGGTGTATTAGTTAGTGGCGATTACGCTGAAGATGTGGGATTGGTATTCGAAGCACATGCGGCTCAATTCTTAAGAACATTCCCTGGTGCAGGCGCATTTGATAAGAGCGTTGAATATCAAGGTGTAACAAGCTACTTCAAGTACGTTAAGAACGTGGCAGATGCACAAAACGTTAATGTATTTATTGAAAATGCATATACAAAGGCATCATCAAACTACTTCATTGATATTCCAGAGGAAGAATGGGCACAATTCTGTGCAAAGAATGTAGACACATTAAAGGTTACAATTTCTAGAGCAGAAATAGAACCAACACTTACTATTGCCGCTAGACAATATAACGGAAGTGTAGATGTAGATGCTTCATTAATAGGAGAATCTACAACAATTACTTCAACAATTAGTTCCAAGTTTATAGTAAGATCAGCATATAATAGAGAGTATATGGATGAAATTTATGCAGAGCTTGCAGATATTTCCTATGACTTTGCTAACTTAAAAGTATTGCTTACAAAAGATGGTGCTAAATATCCATATGTAGTATTTGATGAATCTGGATTGTTAGTACGTCATGCTGTTTCATTTGAAAATTTCACAATCACAAATGAAGGTTCATTGGCAGATGATGAAATAAATGCAATCCTCAGCAACTATACACTTTATGGAACATTCTATAATGTAAGTGATCAAGGAAAGAGTGCAGTTGCAGTAGATAAGCCACAATTAGAATTGGGCACACTCATTGCAAGCGATGTATATAATAGCGCAGCAGAGGGTCTTGGATATGAAAGTTCAATAACAATGCTTATCAATAGAAAGAACATTGTAGTACGTCCAGTTAGTGTTTCAGTAGATAATAAAGTTTATGATGGAACAACAACAGGCTCAGCTGAAATTAAAGACCCAGCATCCATTGGTGTAGAAACAATTGATGCAGAACATATTGATATCTCATTAACAGCAACATATGCACAAAGAGATGTTGGATCAGAAATTAGAGTAGATATCAACAACGTTAGATTAACAAATAAGATTGGTTCCGAAATGGACTATGTTGCAAACTATGAAGTAACAAATACTGCAGTTTATACAAACCGTGCAATTACTCCTTCATATGCAACAATTAACTTTGACTTGGCAAAGAAGATATATGATGGAACAAATTCTATCGCACAATCTTCTATTAAACCTGCTATCTCTGTTCCTTATGATAGAGATAAGAACAACTATTCTGTAAACTACTCATTCGGATTCTTGGGTGGAAAAGATGTTGTTGTTGAAGGTGGGGATCAATCTAGCGATACAGCAACAATTTATGGAGTCAAACTAGTTTCTTCAAGAACAGCAGTTAACTATAACTTATACTTAAAGAAGAGCGTAGACTTTGATATCTTTGATGCCGCTGGCAACTTCACAGCAGAATACATTGCCGATGTAACAGAACACTTCGTTGGAGGATTAGATACATCTATCTTAGCATTGGATGGAACAATTGTAGATGATGCTAAGTATCAATCATATGTAAATGCAAACGACTATGCTGCAACTAAATTCTATTATGAGAGAGAAAATGATAATAGAACAGCATATGTAACACTTCCTCTAATAACACTTCACACATTTAAATATACAGATTATAAGGCTGGCAGAATAACTGTTGATGACGAATCTAAGATATTAGGTGAATATGTTTCTAATACAATTAGATACGTTGTTGCTAAAGAAGATGCAGTTATTACAATACCATCAGGTTCACCAGCAACTTATGATACAAGAGAATATACTGAAGTTCCTATCGTAAAACAATTCGACCACTTCGTTGGACCAGCAGCATTAACATTCAAGATTGGCACAGAAACCAATAACTTTGCAAAGCAATATGATGGAACAAAGAAGATTAATGGTGCAGTTGTAGTTGGTAGAACAACAGAAAGAACTGGTGTTGAAGGTCTTGCTTATAATGAAGTAACAGGCAAGTGGGGCGGATATAACATCAACTTTGATATTCCACTCGATGATGACCAAAAGGCAAAGATAGTATTCCTTGCAGAATATCAAACATCAAACTGTGGAGTTCAAAACATTATATTCAAAGTATTGAATGATAGTGATTATCCAGAATTCCAATTAGATGATCCAAACTATTCTTCAACAAATACAACAGTTTCAGTAGTTGGTGAAATCAAGAAAGCAACAATTCATGCATTGTTAGAAGATAACGAAGTACCTTATGGCACAATGATTAAAGATAGAGTAGATGTAATTAAGTACAGCACAAATGCATCATTCTCTATTTCTAAACCATTACCTCTTACAAATGGTCATAACACAGATACAATAGACTTGTATTTAGTAGATGGTGTACTCGGATACTTTAAGGATACAGATACAGTTGAAACTGGTGTTAAGTACTACACATATGATGCAGTATTTACACAAGCAACAGATGCAGAAATAATGGATGAAGAGCATTATCACTTCTATATTGATAATGCTGGAGAATATCAATTGGTATCTTCATTAGATCCAAGTGAAACATATTATATTTGTAGATCTGTTGAAATGATAGAAAGAGAATTTGAACTAGGTGGAACAAACTATGTATTCGTACCAGTTCAAGGATCATTAAATACACCAAAGGTTATTACTAACGTAACAAATGCTACAAACGTTGGAACATATTCTTCAACAATCCAAGGTGGAAATGCAACTAACTATACATTTGAATGTGACCATACAAATTATGATCATAGTGTAATTAAGGTTACACCATTAACAGTTTATGTATATGCAGAAGATGAATATGTAGACGAAGAAGGTGCAACAGTTAATTATGCAAATAGTATTAACTATGATGTAACAAAGACAATTCCTCAATTCACATTGGGATATGCTCAAAGTGAGACATCTCATCTTTCTGGATTTGTAAATGGACAAACAGCAACCGAACTTATTAGAAAAGGACAATTAGTTGCTCCAAAGACAGAAGTTAGATTGTTTGATGGAACAAACCCAGGAACAGCTGGATTAACAATGGCTGATTTATCAGTTGTTTCAGAGAAATTAGAAGCCGGACAATTCTATTATATCTATATTGATTTATCTACAGCTTCTGCAACTAACTATGTATTTAAGATTAAAGCAGGAACAGACTTTGATCCAGACAAGGTTGCAAAACTCTTAGTTGAATATCCACATATTACAAACTATTCAGTTGTAAATACAATCAAGACATATAATGGAAACCCAATCAATGTAGATTATATCGGTGAAGGCGGAACAGTATCATTCGAATACTACAACAATTCTGAAATGACAGGAACACCAAGAACAAGCGTAACAGACGCTGGTGAATACTATGCTAAAGTTAAAGTAACTAAGGAAGGATTCAAGGATTGGTATGGATATGCAACACTTAAGATTAAGAAAGCATCCTTCAAGATTACAATTCCTGCAATTGATGTAGATTATGATGGCTTAAGCAAGAGCGCGACAGTTCGTTTAAGCAATGTTGCCCCAAGCACATCAGATATAGTTATCTCATATCAAAAGGGTACAGATTCTGTATCATCACCTCAAGAAGTTGGTGTTTACACTGTCCTTGCTAAGTATGAAGCAGAGGAAGATTTAACAAACTTCAAAGGTGGCGCATATCGCTATAACTTTAATTCTACATCAGCAAATGGTGCTCTCGTAATTCATGGTGCGGTTATTCAAGTAACTGTATCTGAAGAAGATAAGAACACAATGATTAAGAGTGAAGGCGAAGTAGTTGGTCTTAACTATAAGTTAAGTGTAGACGAAAAATACTATGATATGCTTTCTAATGCTGGTTGGGATTATGAAGATTTGAACGCTATCGTTGAAGATGGTGGAATCATCATTAAGTACTTCAATGTAGATTCATTAGATACAGAAGATTACTTAGATGAAATCACAGAAATGGGTGTATATAACTATGTATTCTCAACAGGATATGGCGCAAACATTATCTTAAGTGGTGATGTTTCAGGCTCATTCACTGTTGGTACAAATAAGTTAGATAATCTAAATAGCAGACAAAGAACAATAATTACTTCTGTAGGAAATACAATTCTTAATGCAGATACACAATTATTGTATGAGAATGTTGCTTACACATCCAAGATTAGTCCATCAGCGACAACAGCTCAATACAACACAATTAAAGCAAACAATACTTTATATACACAAATTGAAAGTAACGTTCCAGGTATTGCAACAAAGTTCTATGAAACTGCAACACTCAAAGGAATCTTAAAGGTTCAAATGAGAATGGAAAATAGTGACGGAACATCTTATATGATCCAACCAAACGGAAAAGTTAAGGTTACAGTTCAAGTTCCAACCTCATATGAAATGGATGAACAAACAACTGTATATAGAGTTACAGACAAGGGAACACTTGAAAAGGTAGAGTTCACCACAAATGGAAAGAACATTACTTATGAGACAGATTATGTAAATACTATCGTATTCGTAAGAGTTAATACATTTATGGAATGGCTACTTGCTAACTGGTGGTTAATTGCAGTAGCAGGCGCAGTAGTATTGATTATCTTAGTAGTAATCATTGTACCATCTGCAATTGCAGGCAAGAAGAAGAGAGCAGCAAAGAAAGCAGCACTTGCAACACAAGGCGCAGGTGTAGCAGGAGAAGCTCCAGTAGAACAAACAAATGCACCAGTTCAAGATGCAGCACCAGAAACTCCACCACAGGCACCTGTTGAAGAACCAGCTGTAGAGGCACCTCCTGTAGAAGAACCTCCAGCGGATGTTCCACCTCCAGTAGAGGAACCACCAATGGTCGAAGAACCTCCAATGGAAGAACCTCCAGTTGAGACACCTCCAGCAGTAGAGGAACCACCTGTTGTAGAAGAACCAGTTCCTTCACCAGAAGTTCCAGAAGAACCAGCCCCAACTCCAAAGAAGGCACCACCTCCAGGAGAAGTTCCAGAAGAACCAACCCCAATACCTGAGGCACCAAAGAAGGCACCACCTCCAGGAGCAGTAGGAACTAAGGCAGAAACTCCAAAGAAGGCACCACCTCCAGGAGCTGTTGGCACAAAGAAAGCTGAAGCACCTAAGAAAGCACCTCCACCAGGAGCAGTAGGTCAAAAGAAAGCCCCAACTCCAAAGAAGGCACCACCTCCAGGAGCAATAGGTAAAAAAGACTAAAGAATAGTTCATCTTGTGCACCCTAAAAAGTGCACAGGATGTAAAACTAGTTTTTAGATATAAAAAGAGAAAAAGCAAATTGATATCGCGCGTGTGATATTATATAATAATTTAGTAATTATAAAAGGGAGAACAATATTAATTATGAGAGTAGCTATTGGTTGTGATCACGGTGGAATCGTTTTAAAGAGTGCAGTTATTGAAACACTTCAAGAATACGGCGCAGAAATAGAAGATTTTGGCACATATTCAGAAGCATCTGTAGATTATCCAGATTATGCATTAAAGGTTGCAGAAGCAGTTGCAGGTGGAAAGTGTGATTGCGGTGTTATTATGTGTGGTACTGGAATTGGTATTTCCATCGCAGCTAATAAAGTTAAAGGTATTAGAGCAGCAGTTTGCACAAATACATTTATGGGCGAGATGACAAAGAGACATAATAATGCAAACATCATTGCACTTGGTGGTAGAGTTATTACTCCAGATGAAGCAAAAGCTATTGTTAATGCTTGGCTTAAAGCAGAGTATGAAGGTGGAAGACACCAAAATAGATTAGATAAGATCTCTCAAATTGAAGATAAGTATTTTAAATAAATAGGAATATATCATGATAGAAGATGTCATAAAAGAAATTAAGGAAGCCGAGGCTAGAGCACAAGAAATCATCAAAGATGCTAATGCAAAAGCAAAAGAGATGGTTATAGATGCTGAAAACAAGGCTCAAGAACAAAGGAAAGATGCTGTTTTAAGTTCTAGAAAGGACATTAAAGCAACAGAAGCTGAAGCAACAAAGAAGGCATTAGAAGAACGCAACAAGGTTTTGCAACAAGGCCAAGACGAGGCAGATAAATTAATAAAAGAAAAAGCATCAGTTATTGATAAAACAGCTGATGACGTATTATCCATTTTAATAGAGAAGTACTAATGTTAGCAGATATGAAAAAGGTGATGGTTATTGGCCATCGCTCAACAAGACATGAATTATTAAGAGCATTGCATAAATCTGGTTTGGTCGAGATTATTAAAACTCGTCCAATAGATGAAACAATTCGCTTAGATAATACAGATAAGGCAACAGTCTATCAAGAAAAGATAAATAGATTGTTGTTCTGCTTTAAATTTTTAAAGGAATGTCATACTCAAGCTGTTAGACTAGTAAAAGAGACAAAGAAAACAGATACTCCATATGAATATAAACAAGTCAAGGAACCAATGTTTAGCAATATTAAGATATTGTCCTATGACGAATTTATGGATATCTCTACAAAAGAAGTTGAAATTCTTGCACAAGTTGCAGATTTAGAAGAAGTAAGCCAAGAAATAATTGCACTTAATGCAGAAAGAACAAAGGTTTTAACAGAGAGTAAGGCACTAGAGATTTATACATCTCTTCCAAATTCATTTAATTACTATAAAGACACAAAGAAAGCAGTTGTTTATTTAGGAACAATTGCAACAAAAAATGTTGTAGCTTTAGAAGAGTTCGTAAAAGAAAAACCAGAATACATTTTTCAAGCATATGAAGGAGATGAGAAATTAACTCCATTCGTAATGATTTCTATAAAAGACGAAAGCGAAGATATGCTCTTAAAGTTACACGAACTCGAATCTGAAAGATGTGTTTTAGATAGTGATTTCACAGCAAAGGAACTAATTGAGAATAATAATAAGAAGATTGAAGAATTAGATGAAAAGAAACTTGCCCTTTTAACAAGAGCATTAGAAAAAGAAAGATTCATTAGAGACTTCAAGACATTGTCAGATTATTATTCAATTGAAATACAAAAATTAGAGGCATTAGATAGTTTTGCGGCAACAGACAGATCTTTTGTCTTAGAAGGTTGGTATCCAGCAAATAAAGAGAAAGAACTCAAAGAAAGATTAGATGCAGTAGATGAAACTCTCATTTATGAATTCAGTGAGCAACAAGAAGGAGAAATCCAACCAACATATCAAAAACCAAACAGAATACTAGATGGATTTAGAGGCGTTACAAATATGTATGCACCTCCACTTAAAGGAACAGATATAGATCCAACTATATTTGTTGCATTCTTCTATTTCATCTTATTCGGTTTAATGCTTGCAGATGCAGCATATGGTTTAATATTAACAATTGGTGGTTTAATCTTATATAGATTAATGAAACCAGCACCAGGAAAGGGTAACTTAGTATTATTAATTGCTCTTTGCGGTGTTTCTACATTTATTTGGGGCGTATTGTTTGGATCATGGTTCTCAATAACACTACCAGAAGATAGTTTCTTACTTAAACTAAGATGGTTCTCTCCAATGGATGATGCACTTAAGATGCTTATCTTAAGCTATGTCGTTGGTTTCGTTCATATTTGTACAGGTATGGCAATTAATGCGGCACAACTTATTAAAACAAAACAAATTAGACAAGCATTTGGTAGCGTATTTGGATGGTTCTTCATCTTTATAGCATTAATTCTCTTAACATTTAACATGATAGTAAGTGGTATTAATATGATGTTTAATACTTCACTTGCAGTTAGTGTTCCTGGCTGGCTCAAATATGTTGGATTTGGATTTGCAGGCCTTGGTGTGCTTTGTATCATCTTCTTATCCAACAACAAGAAGAACCCACTTAAGAGAGTATTTGGCGGTGTAGCAAAATTATATGATGGTGTAAACATTCTTTCCGATATCTTATCTTATTCAAGATTATTCGGTTTAGGACTTGCAGGTGCAGTTGTTGGAATGGTTGTTAACCAAGTCGCAATGGTATTCTTTGATTTAATACCTTATGTTGGATATGTAATTGGTGCAGTTATCTTGTTAATTGGACACGTATTCAATATTGCTATTAATACACTTGGTGCATATATTCATGACTGCCGTTTACAATACATCGAATTCTTCGGCAAATTCTACACAGGTGGCGGACATGTATTCCGTCCTTATGGTAGTAAAACAAAATACACATATATAGACATGACTAAATAGTCAATAAAAATAGGAGGTCAAAAATGACTACTGGAACATTTTTAGCAATACTCGGTGCAGCATTAGCAGCAGGACTCGCAGGATGCGGATCAGCAATTGGTGTTGGTATGGCCGGTAAAGCAGCAACAGGCGTTGTCGCAGAAGACCCAGACAAATTCTCAAAGTGTCTTGTTCTTCAATTATTACCTGGTACACAAGGTATTTACGGATTACTTATCGCTTTCATCGCAATGATTAAAGTTAACGTATTCGGAGATCCTCTAGCATTAACAACAGCAAGTGGTTTAACTATCTTAGCAGGTTGTTTACCAATCGCAATCGTAGGTCTTATTTCTGGTATCTACCAAGCAAAGGTTGCAGTTGCAGGTATGGCAATGACAGCAAAACGTCCAGAAGAAAGTGGTAAGGCAATTGTTCTTATCGTTATGGTCGAAACATACGCTGTTTTAGCATTGCTCGTATCATTCTTAGCTGTATTTATTCCACAAGTATCTACAATAGCATAATAAGGAATAATAAAAATGAGTAAGCAAGCAATAATAGACAAAATCATTTCGGATGCCGAGATAATAGCAAACGGAATCATTGAGGAAGCAAGTGCAAAGGTAGATGAGATTATGTCAGCTGCCGCAGCAGACTGCTATAGATATGTCTATGACGCAAAACACGAACAAGATGTTTTGAAGAAAGATATAGCTCAACGTTCCGATACAGTTGCTCAGTTAGACTCTAGAAAGTTGGTTTTAGTTGCTAAGGCAAAGGTTATTGACGAAGTATTCGCAACAGCCCTTGAAAAAGCAAGAAATCTTCCAAAAGAGAAATACAAGAAACTTATCTTCGGTATGTTAGAAAGTGCCCAAGATGGTGATGTAATTACAATTTCAGAAAGAGAGAAAGGAATAGTTACAGAAGCATCTATCAAAGAACTTGCAACCAAGAAGAAAATTAAGTTAACACTTAATAAAGAACTTGGCGACTTTGATGGTGGCATTATTCTCTCCAACAATGGTATAGACAAAAACATGACTTTAGAAGTTGAGATTGCTTCTATTCGTGATGAGTATGAAGCAAAAGTTGCTAAGGAGCTTTTTAAATAATGTCAGATGCATATCTATTTGAAAATGCAAGGGTAAAATCTCTTGAGACCAAGCTTATAGTGGCGCAACAAATGCAGCGTCTACTTGAAGCAACCTCAAAAGAGGAAGCCTTTAAAATGCTCGTTGAATTTGGAATTGGTGGAGGAATCACAGTCGAGGGATTGGACTTTGATGCATTATTTAATGCAGAAGAGAACAATATAGCATCCTTAATGCGTGAGCTAAACATTTCACACGATTTTGATGCAATTCTTTTGATCAATGATTACCACAATCTCAAAGCCTGTATAAAAGCCTTCATTATGAAGAAGGATGTTGTTGGGTTAATGGGCGAAGGTATAACATCTGTAGAAACAATAAAAGCTGGAGTAAGCGGAGATAATAAATCACTTAGAGATGGAATGGTAGAAGCTCTTAAAGCCATTGAGAAAAACATAGGCGAAGAGAATGTTAACCCAAGATCCATAGATGTAATTGTAGATAAAGCAATGTACAAGGATATCTTTGAAATCTTAGAAAAGGGAGACAAACTATTAAAAGATTATTTCGTTACTAAGGTTGATTATGCAAACATATTAACATTTATGCGTTGCAAGAAACTAGGCTTACCACTTGAATTCTTTAAGGATTCATTTATCCCAGGCGCAACATTAAGCTTAGACTTCTTTGTTGGAAGTTATGCCTTTGGTACAGAGGATTTAAGAAAGCAAATAAAGTATACAGACTACGCAACTATAGTAGATTATATGAACGAAGATGATTTAGTTGGATACGAAGTAAAGGTAGATAATACTCTTCTTCAAATATTCAAAGCACAAAGAGATGATATGTTCACATCCGCACCTGTTCTTGGGTATTACCTTGGAAGACAATCAGACCTTAAATTAATGAAATTAATAGTTTCAGGAATTAAGAACAAAGTACCAACAGAATTAATTCGTAAGAGAATGAGGGAATTATATGCGTAACGGTATAGCAGTAGTTGGAGATAAAGATTCAGTTCTTGCATTCAAGGCAATAGGAATAGATGCCTATCCTGTTGATGGTGAAATGCAAGCAAGAAGTGTTGTGAGAGAGCTCGCAAGAACTTATTCTGTAATATTTATCACAGATGCAATAGCAGCACAAATAGAATCATTATTGAAGAGATATAAAACACGTCCATATCCAGTAGTAGTTCCAATTCCATCTGCGGAAGGAAATACAGGATTTGGCATGCAAGGCATCAAAAACGATGTAGAAAAAGCAATAGGTTCCGATATTATATTCGGTAAAGAGGAATAGAAAATGGAAGTAGGAAGAATTGTAAAAGTTTCAGGACCATTAATCGTAGCTGAAGGAATGGCTAAATCAAAGATGTACGATGTTGTTCGTGTATCAGACAAGAACCTCATTGGTGAAATCATTGAATTAAGAGGAGATTTAGCATCTATCCAAGTTTACGAAGAAACAAGTGGAATTGGTCCAGGAGAGGAAGTAGTATCCACAGGAATGCCACTAAGCGTTGAATTAGGACCTGGAATCATAGAAGGTATCTATGATGGTATTCAACGTCCACTAGACAAGATTTGTGAAGTTAGTGGAGATAGAATCTCAAGAGGTATCCAAGTTAACGCAATAGACAGAGACAAAGTCTGGGAATTTGTTCCAGTTGCAAAGAAAGGAGATCAAGTATCTCAAGGTATGGTAATTGGTACAGTACAAGAAACAGAAGTTGTTCTCCATAAGATTATGATTCCTATTGGATTAAGTGGCGAGATAGTAGATATCAAGGCTGGCTCATTCAAAGTTGAAGATACAGTAGCAGTTGTAAAAGATGCTAATGGTGAAAAGCACAACGTTTGCATGTTGCAAAAATGGCCAGTTCGTAGAGGAAGACCATACCAAGAAAAATTATCTCCAAAGACTCCACTTATAACAGGACAAAGAGTTATAGACACACTCTTCCCAATAGCACGTGGTGGTGTTGCTGCAATTCCAGGACCATTCGGTAGTGGTAAAACAGTTGTTCAACACCAATTAGCAAAATGGGCAGATGCACAAATAGTTGTCTATATCGGATGTGGTGAACGTGGAAACGAAATGACAGACGTTTTGAACGAATTCCCAGAATTGATAGACCCACATAGTGGAAAGCCATTAATGAAGAGAACAGTTCTTATCGCAAACACATCAGATATGCCTGTTGCAGCTAGAGAAGCTTCCATTTACACAGGAATTACAATAGCAGAATATTTCAGAGATATGGGATATTCCGTAGCTATTATGGCAGATAGTACATCACGTTGGGCAGAAGCACTTCGTGAAATGAGTGGTCGTTTAGAGGAAATGCCTGGTGAAGAAGGATATCCAGCATACCTTGGATCAAGACTTGCAGAGTTCTATGAAAGAGCAGGACAAGTTAAAGTTTTAGGTGGCAATGGTGTTGAAGGTTCCATTACAGCAATCGGTGCTGTATCACCTCCAGGAGGAGACTTATCCGAACCGGTTTCTCAAGCAACACTTAGAATCGTTAAAGTATTCTGGGGACTTTCTGCATCTCTTGCATATCAACGTCACTTCCCAGCAATAGACTGGTTACAAAGTTACTCATTGTATGCAGATAAGATGAGCGAATGGTATTCAGATGAATTAGGAGATGATTGGATGGCTTGCAGAGGCTCTGCAATGCGTATATTGCAAGAAGAATCATCCCTAAAGGAAATTGTTCAGTTAGTTGGTATGGATGCTCTAGGCGCACAAGATCGTCTCACAATGGAAACTGCAAAGTCCATTAGAGAAGACTATCTACACCAAAATGCATTCCATGAGATAGACACATACTCATCCTTAAAGAAACAATTATTAATGCTCAGATTAATTCTTGAATTTGATGCAAGAGGAAGAGAGCAATTAGAAAAGAATGTAGACATAGAAGATATTATTGAATTACCAGTAAGAGAAAAGATTGGTAGAGCAAAATATATCCCTGAGGATAGAATTGCAGAGTTTGATGAAATCTTCAAAGAAATCAAGAGTGAAATGGTTGCATTGTCCAACGAAGGAGAGATCTAATGTTAAAAGAATATAATACAATTAGAGAAGTAGTAGGACCTTTGATGCTAGTAGAAGGTGTTGAAGGCGTTAAGTATGATGAACTTGTTGAAATCAGACAAGCAAACGGTGAAATTAGACACGGAAAGGTTCTTGAAATCAATAGAGACAAAGCACTTGTTCAATTATACGAACCATCTCAAGGTTTAGAGATTGCAACATCTAAGGCAAGATTCTTAGGTCACTCACTTGAACTTCCAGTTTCCGAAGAAATGCTTGGTAGAGTATTCGATGGTATGGGACATCCAAGAGATGGTGGTGCTCCAATTATTCCAGATATGAAGATGGACATTAATGGACAACCAATCAACCCATTCTCAAGAGACTATCCAAACGAATTCATTCAAACAGGTGTAAGTGCTATAGATGGACTTAACACATTGGTTAGAGGACAAAAACTTCCAGTTTTCTCTGCATCAGGTTTACCACATGCAGACTTAGCTGCACAAATAGCAAGACAAGCAAGAGTTCTTAAAGAAGGAGAAAAGTTCGCTGTTGTATTTGCAGCAGTTGGTATTACATTCGAAGAAGCAGACTTCTTTATTCAAGACTTCAGAAAGACTGGTGCTATTGAAAGAACAGTTATATTTATTAACCTTGCTAATGACCCAGCTATCGAAAGAGTTGCAACTCCACGTATGGCACTAACCGCAGCAGAATATTTAGCATTTGAAAAAGGAATGCACGTTCTTGTTATTACAACAGATATTACAAACTATGCAGAAGCATTAAGAGAAGTATCTGCAGCAAGAAAAGAAGTTCCAGGAAGAAGAGGATATCCAGGATACCTTTATACCGACCTTGCAACAATGTATGAAAGAGCAGGAAGAATTAAAGGCAAGCCAGGTTCAATTACACAAATTCCAATTCTTACGATGCCTGAAGAAGACAAGACACACCCAATTCCAGACTTAACTGGATATATTACAGAAGGACAAATTATTCTTTCTAGAGACCTTTATAAGAGAGGTGTTACACCACCTATTGATGTTCTTCCATCTCTTAGCCGTTTGAAGGATAAAGGTATTGGTGTTGGCAAAACAAGAGAAGACCATGCAGATACAATGAACCAATTATTTAGTGCTTATGCACAAGGTAAGGAAGCAAAAGAATTAAGTGCAATTCTAGGTGAATCTGCTTTGACAGACTTAGATAAGAAGTTTGCAAAATTTGCAGAAGAGTTTGAAAAACAATATGTATCTCAAGGCTTCACAAAGAATAGATCTATCGAAGAAACATTGAATATTGGATGGAGATTATTAGGCTTAATTCCAAGAAATGAATTAAAGAGAATTAAAGACCAATTCTTAGATAAATACTATCCAAAACAAGCAGATAGTGAAGAAGATAAATAATTGCAGTTAATGCATAAAACAGGACTTTATTATGGCAAGATTGAATGTTAATCCTACGAGAATGGAATTAAGACGTTTAAGAACACGTCTTAAAACCGCAGTTCGTGGACATAAATTATTAAAGGATAAATCGGATGAAATGATCCGCCGTTTCTTAATTTATGTAAAGGAAAATAGAAAGCTAAGAGAAGAGATAGAAAAGGAACTCCAAGGAGCATTATCTTCATTCATGTTAGCAAGAGCAGTAACTTCAGATGCAGTTATTGAAGAGAGTATTGCTATGCCAGCTGCAAAGGTTGAACTTACAACTGGTGTTCATAATGTAATGAGTGTTGACTGTCCTAAATTTGAGATAGTAGGTGGTAATGTTACAGAAAAATATCCTTACTCATTTGCTTCAGTTAGTTCAGAATTAGATGAAAGTATTGCTACTATGTCTACAATGCTTGTGAAGTTACTTAAACTTGCAGAGATTGAAAAGACATGTAATATGCTTGCAGACGAAATCGAAAAGAATAGAAGAAGAGTTAACGCACTAGAGTATGTTATGATTCCACAACTTCAAGAAACAATTAAGTACATAACAATGAAGTTAGATGAAAATGAAAGAAGTGCAACTATAAGGCTTATGAAAGTTAAGTCTATGATAGACGAAAGAAACAAATAATAAAGTCTAAAATTTGATAACAAGCAGGGTGTTAAATACATCCTGTTTTTTATTTAGTAATCCAGTAATCTGCCATAGTCATTCCAGTTACCATACATATTATTTTTTTTGGTTTCCTCAATTAAATGTGTTAATGCCTTTTCAAACATGTCCTTTCCAAGTGTTTTATAGAATGAAACATTATATGCTCTAACACGTTGGTATAGTGGATGGAATGATTTAAACTTCGTCCATGCTCTTGCTTTCTTTAATGCATTTTCAATGTCTGGATCCATTATAAAACTTCTAGGTCCCATTTTGGGAAGAACTTTTCTCCCATATTTAGTCATGAGACCAAGCTTTTCTAAACGTCTTACTCTTTCTTTATTAAGTTCAGTCCAAGGGCTCCTTTTAGTTCTTGGAGAAAATCTTTGGTAGCATATACCATCTTCAACTTTTTGTGTGCTATCTATCCAGCCAAAGCATAATGATTCTTCAACGGCATCCAAATATGTAAATATACCATCTCTTGGCTTAGTGCGAATTAAAGATATCCAACATTCTTTTTGTTTTGTTGAATTATTCATTAGCCATTCTCTAAATTCGGCTCTGGATGTAATAGTTAAAACGTTCTTCATAGATATTACCTATGAACATTATACAAGAAATAACAGTATTAATCTATAAAGATTAAGAATGAGAAATACGATTAATTTTTTCAAATCCTTTCACTAAAGGAATAAATAAGATGCTAACAGAAATAATAACGCAAACTATTTGTGTTGCCATGAATGGAAGAGCGGAATAAACATATGCAAGCCAAGCCCTATTATTAAATCCGTATACAAGTGGAGTTATGGCACAATCTAGCATAGAGAAGAAGGCTGTAAAGAATACGGAGAATAGAACAATGAAGAAGAACTTAACATTAGTTATATTGTGGCCAAATTTGTTTCCGAACCATCCAAAGAATACGGCAAATAATGGGTAATATATAAGATATAAAATTATTACTGCAGGATAAAAGCCAAATAGGAAACATCTTAAAAGAGAAAAGCATATTGCAACAGCAACGCCAGACCTAATGCCCATATAGAAGCAGAAGGCGAGAAAGAATACAGTTACTAATTCTACACCTCCTACTCCAGAAAGGACTAACTGCACACATATTAAGGTTGCAGTAAATAGAGCTGTTGTGGTTACAAATCTTGCCTTAGACATTTTAGAATGTTGTGTATACCCAAATATATAATCCGTTTTCGATGATATTTAGTTCTGTTACACCTTTTACTGCGGAACCATATACGTTCCCTTGATATTCCACGGTGCCCCATGCAGTATTGGCCATATTTGCATCACTTGTATATAGCATCCAGCACTTAGAATAATCTGCAGTATTTTCTTTTCCATTGATTGATGTTACCATACCATTTGTTAAGGAGAATTCTAGCAATCCTTTTAAAGTTGATGCTTGCATAAATGATAGTAATGTTTGACCAACATAATCACTTGTAGGAGCAAGAACTATTGTGGTATCTGAGACATTAATAACGGATGAATCAGTTGCTGGTGTAGTTGGTTCATCAATCTTGGTTGGTTCTTTTTGGTTACATGCGCAAAGTGCGACAAGTAATATCAAAACTATTGCTACGACTGGAATCAATTTTTTCATATTTATACCTCATTAAAAAAGCCCGATAAACGGGCAATTTTTTGTTTATTACTAAACAAACAAGACAGTTCATTCTTCATTTGCCCAAGATACTGTCTAGATATAGCGTAAGGCAGGCTATCGGACTTTAACCGTAATGGCTGTTGTGACGGAATTACACCATGCTTTCCCTGCTTTCCATATTTCAGACTCAGTTACGCTTTATATTCTAGATCTAGAATAGTATTTACATTGATCCTTGTCAACACAACAATGTGTAACATTGACTAACAAATCAATATAATGTTATAATTTTTGCAATAAAATTATAAAAAAAAGAGGCATTATAGTGAGATTAATAGATATCTTAAATAGAAAAGAACTTTCATTATCTTTTGAAGTTTTCCCACCTAAAACACAAGATAGTTTTGATATCGTTGAGGAGTCTATAGAAAAAATAGCAGTATTAAAACCATCATTTTTAAGTGTTACATATGGCGCCGGTGGTGGAACTAGCAAATATACAATGGATATTGCAAAGAACATAAAAGAAAAATATGGCGTTGAGACACTTGCACACTTAACATGTGTTTCTTCAAGTAGAGAATCTATTCAAGAAAAAATAAAGGACATAATTAATTCAGGTATAGAGAATGTAATGGCTCTACGTGGAGATATCCCAGAAGATAAGATGAATGAAGATAGAAGTAACTGGGATTATAGATATGCCGTTGAATTAATAAGAGATATTAAAGCAAGTGGAGCAAACTTCTGTATTGGTGCAGCATGTTATCCAGAAGGACACCCAGAAAGTACTAATAGCAAAGACGATATTATTCATTTAAAAGAAAAAGTTGATGCTGGTGTAGACTTCTTAACAACACAAATGTTCTTTGATAATGACCTCTTATATGCCTTTTTATATAAGATTAGAGAAGCGGGAATAAATGTACCAATTATTGCTGGTATTATGCCTATAACAAATGCAAAGCAAGTAGATAGAGCAATTAAGCTTTCTGGTTCATTTATGCCAAAGAGATTTAGAAGTTTAGTAGATAGATTTGGAGATGATCCAGATGCTATGAAACAAGCCGGAATTGCTTATGCAACAGACCAAATAATAGACTTGTATGCTAACGGAGTAACCAATGTTCACGTATATACAATGAACAAGCCAGATGTTGCAGCAAAAATACAAAAGAACTTATCAGATATTATAGGCAAATAATGAGTGAGATATTTAGAGCAGAGTATAAGGATGCACCTGTAAATTATTATGAAATTGCTAGGTACGCTGGTGCAAAAACAGTAGATTCAGAGTTAAAGAATCTTATAGATGTTTGCTTAAAAGAAGCCAATGAATTCTCTGCACTAAATTTTGCATTATGTTTCGTAAAAGAAAACATAGAAGTGAGCAATGATACAACTACTCTTGCTGGATTTGGCTTAAAAAGTAAGAATTTGGCAAAAGTATTAAATGGCACAAAAGAAGCCGTTATTTTTGCTAGTACACTAGGTGTTGGAATAGATAAACTTATAAGAAAATATGCTGAAATTCAACCATCCAAAGCTCTTGTTCTTCAGGGAATTGGTGCAGAGAGAATAGAAGCATATCTAGATTATTTTTGTGAGGAATATAAAAAGAAGAATCAAGTTTCTTTAACAATGCGTTATTCTCCTGGATATGGAGACTTAAGTTTAGATAGTCAAAAACAAGTATTCGCCTTGTTGAATCCACAAAAATATATAGGAGTAACACTTAATGATAGTCTATTAATGTCCCCATCCAAATCTGTAACAGGAATAATTGGAATAGGTGGTTGTGATAAAAAAGAAGATTGCTCTAATTGCAATTTAGATAATTGTGAGTATAGGAAGTAATATGAACTTTAGGGAATTTTTGAAAAATAATAACGTTATAGTAGATGGCGCAACTGGAACTGAATTACAGAAGGCGGGTCTACAAGTTGGTGAATTACCTGAAAGATGGAATGTCACACATCCTGAAGTGCTTATAAACCTTCACAAAGCATATTATGATGCGGGAAGCAATGTTGTTTCTGCGAATACATTTGGTGCTAACTCATTAAGATATAATGATGTAGAATTGGAAGAAGTTATAGCATATGCTATAAACAATGTTAAAAAGGCAAAAGAAATAAGTATAGGCACACAAGAAAAGTTTGTTGCTGTAGACATTGGCCCTACAGGGAAACTATTAGAACCATATGGGGATTTAAAATTCGAGGATGCTGTTGAGGTATTTGCAAAGACAGTTAGACTTGCAGTTAAATATGGCGCAGATCTTTTGTTTATACAAACAATGAATGATTCATACGAGACAAAGGCATGCGTACTTGCTGCAAAAGAGAATAGCGATTTGCCTATTTTTGTGTCCAATGCATATAACGAAGATGGAAAACTAATGACAGGCGCAACGCCATATACAATGGCATGTATGCTAGAGGGTTTAGGCGTAGACGCTATAGGTGCAAACTGTTCATTTGGACCAAA
>CAMVBZ010000014.1 GCA_947165815.1 uncultured Clostridia bacterium | reverse complement strand
TGACGTTCGGATCCGGCACCTTTCCATTTTTCATATTGCTTTCCTCCGCGAATGCTCAGCATTCGATCTCTTTTATGGTCTGGGTGACTGGATTTGAACCAGCGACCTCTTGAACCCCATTCAAGCGCGCTACCAAACTGCGCCACACCCAGTTTTATTGGTCTTTTTGTTTCTTTCTTGTGATATTAGTAATTACGAAAATAGCACCACCTGCAAAGATTGTTAATATTGCAAGTATAATACCAATGATTTGTGCTGAAGTTAATCCACTTAATTTAACGTCTGATACTAAGGTATATCCGGCTTGTCCGTTATATTTTACATAGTAAAAACCATCAATCTCATCATAAACTTCTATTGTTTGTCCATCTGCAATAGTCATGATAACAGGACTATCTTCATTTGGGGTAGAATAGAGCTTTATTTGCCCACCAATACGCTTTGCTTGTGCTTTAGCATAAGTTGGTTGATCTACTTGTTCTTCGTTATTGTAGTTGGTTACAGCGTCTCTTAATACATAGTAGATTTTGTCTTCATATTTAACTTTGAACCATCTTTCATTGTCATAATCATCTATTGAGGATAAATATTGCAACATTACGTTTTGTCCAACTGTTATATAATCTGATGTATCAATAGGGAATGAATATAACTTTACATTGCTTACAATTGTTACAACAAAGTGATCATCTTCTTCTGGTATATTTAACTTTGTTAAATAGTCTGCATTAAAATATCCGTATTGGTTATTGTAATATCCATATACTAATCCATCTATTTGAGAAGCATTTTCAAAGATAGGAATGTATTCACCTTGTTCTACAATTAATGCATCTTCTAGAATGTTTGGTTCTACAAAGAATAATGTTTTTGCATTTGTTGTATAGATATTGCATTCAGCATTTTCAATGGATGGAACTGGAGTTGGTACTACAACATCAGAGTGTTCCATATCAGCTTTAGCAATAAATGAATCTTGTGAAGAGAATAATATCTTGTCTTGTCCTGCAAATGAGAAATTGTTAGGTACAGATGTATAAATATCATCTGTTAGGGTAAGTGTATCTGTTTTTGTGAAGGATACAGCTCTTCTTTCATATTTAATAATCTTGGCGTCTGCTGTAAGAACATAAATATTTCCAACAGCATCAACTCTAAAGTTAAGTGCATTTGTAATATCTAAATTGAGAACAACTAGTGATTCTACGCCTTTATCATTAAAACATTTAATTGTTTGATGTCCATTTTCTTCAACAAGAACATAAATAAATGAACCATCTGCTGTTGTGGATATGTCCTTTGCATTATTTACATCTATGAGTTTATAGAATTGACCAGAGTAAAGTGTATAAATGCTTGTTTGTGTTCCTTTCTTTCCTAAGATGTAAAGCTTTTTCATCCATGTTATAGAAAGTGGGGTAGTACTATCTTCAAAACTATATTTAGTTTTCTCTGTTGTTCTATCAAATTCAACAATGTGTTTTCCAGATAAGGCAAACCATCTCTTGCTATTAGCAAAAACTAATTCTTGAGGTTTAGAAATACTAATGGATGTAATGAATGAATAATCAGTTTCGTCAAATAATAAAACTCTGTTGTTATTATGGTCTGCAACATAAATTGTTTCATTATTTAATACTACATCAGTAGGGTTATTTAAATGGTCTGAATCAGATCCAACCTTTGAATAATATGTTATTAAAGATAAATTGGTTTTGTCTGAGTTTATATTATAAATATAAATTTTGTCTCCAATAATACAATAAATATCATTTCCAAATACTATGGATTGAGACAAAGAAAAGTTGTTCATATCAAATAATTTGTTGCATGTGTTTGCATCATATACACTTAGTTTTTCTAAGGATTTGTAGTATGCAAAAATATATGTTCCATTATATGAAAGGAATTGTGGGTTTACATCTCCTATGTTTTGACTTGCATTTACAACACTTGTTGCAAGAGAAATAACACTTAATTCAACACCAGATTCAGTATTATTAGATACAACTAATGTTTCTCCATATCCAAAGACTCTTGCATATCCTACTAAACGATCCATATAAATGTCTGCCATATTGTTGTAAATATTAAAGTTTGAATCATATATTGAAATGAAACCACTTAATGATTTTACATATAAATATGTACCATCTGATGTTATGGATGTAATGGTGTTAGCAGGAGAGTTAATATCTACATTTTCAAAAGTGGATGCTGCACTAGATAAATCTTTCTTTGCATATTTTGTTGCATCGTTTTCAGAATATTGAATCAAAAGATTGTTTTGAAGTACCCAAATATTCTTGATTGGATAATATGTTGTTAAGTCTATAATGGACCTGTTTTGTTGGTTGTCTATAGTCAATACTTTTTTCTCTATTTCATCATATATTGCAATATAATTGTTGCTTTTGGCAACAAAGGTTGGATTGCTAAATTGTATGTAATGAGTTGTAGGGAATATGATATCAAAGTCTGAAACTATATCTTGGGCAAAAGATTTTTCTGTATTAAATGAAAATGCAACTGTTAAACAGATTGCAAAACATAATACAAATAAAATAGTTAGTAAGATTGTTTTATATATAGAGTCTTTTGCCATAGGTTTATTATACAAATGTTAGTATAATAAGTCAACGGACAACGAGTTATTGCTCACGAATAAAAAAAGTGTTAAAATAGTTACATTAAAGGAGTCGTATGAGCGCAAATAATCAAAATAAAAAGGGTAAACCCTTTAAGTATAAAAAGAAATTTAATCCAAATAACAAACAAAAAGAGCAAGAAACATTGCCTTTTAATGTAGATTTATTAGAACTTCCAATTGAGGAGTTATCTTTATCCGATTTTACCTTAGAATTATTAAAGAAAAACAGGATTAATGTCGCTGCTGATTTATGCAGAAAGACAGAAAAAGATATGTACAAAATCCAAAACCTTAATAAGAAAATCTTATTAGAGATTAAAAAAGCTCTTAATGAAAAGGGTATGTATATTAAGGGAGAGGGAGTTAAAGAAGATGTCAAAGAAACTAAAACTCCAATTATTGAAAAGAAGTCTTCTAAATTTGCTGTAGCAGCTGCAAAAGATGCAAAAAAGGTAGAAGTTCAAGAAGAAACAGAAGAAGAGGTAGAAGTATCCCAAATTAAATTAAGTACTCCACTTGAATGTAATAACTGGAGAAAAATACAAAAGGGTGGCAAATGGGGATTCTATGACGGATTCAAAACTGTTATTCCATGTATGTATGATGAAGTATATGGATTTGTAGAAGGACTTTGCTCTGTAGAATTGGATGAAAAGTGTGGATATATAGACACAAAAAACAATATTGTAATAGATTTCAAATATGATTTAGCAATGAGCTTTTCTGAAGGACTTGCTGTTGTAGAAAAGGGTGGAAAATGCGGTTATATAAACGCAAAAGGCGATGTCGTAATTCCATTCATTTATGATGCAGCAACAAAGTTTGAAGAAGGTGAAGGAAAGGTAAAAAAAGATGGAAAGTGGGGAACCATAGATCCTTCTGGAAATGTCGTTTGGATAAAATGAAACCAGTAAAGAGCAACTTAATAAGAAGAACAATTTTAGTATTTATACTAATTTTGGCTTTTTGCATTACATTTTCTTATGTAATTTCTTCTAATGTTGCATACGCATTAAATCCAAATTCTTATTTAGACGCTCTTAATAATTTTGGTTATGAAGGACAAGCGCCAGAAGATTGGTGGATGGGTCCAAATTATTTAAATATGCTTGCTGTAAAGAGTGTATTTAATCAACAAATCAAACCTCAATTAGATTGGGAATATTTAGAAGAAAATCCTGTTGTAGTTGCTGTTATAGATACAGGCTTACAATATGATTTAGAAATGTTTACAGGGCTTTACAATGAAAATGGAGATCCACTAGAAAGTATTACAGACCCTGAGTTCATTTCTCCATATGATGTTTTATATAGGGATAGTGAGGGAAATATAATTGGAAAGAATGTGGCAAGCAATAAAAATGGAGATGCTCAAGACAATATTTTAGATAAGTCTCCAGAAGGTCATGGAACTCATGTTTCCGGTATTCTAGCCACGTTAATTCATTATATGGACCTTGAAAAATATATAAAAATTATGCCAATTAGATCGTCATATATTAAGGATGGCGCTAATGCATTTAACAAGGATAATGTGTTAGGAACTAATGGTGCATATAACTTTGCTGTTGCACATAATGCAGACATTATTAATATGTCTTTAACTGCTGATGTGGAATGGAATTCAAACTTATTTGAACAATATAAATCATCTGTTATAACTGTTGCAGCTGCTGGAAATAATGGCAAAAATTCAACTATATCTAAGTATTATCCTGCTGGAAATTCTAATGTTGTTGGTGTAATGAATTATACTCATAATGGAGATTATACAGAGGCAGAAAAGTATTCATCTTCAAATTACGGAGAAATATATAATATCTTTGCTCCAGGTGCTGATATTGTAAGTACAGTATCTCAAAGTGCAACAGGTGCTAAGTTTGAGCAAGATGGACAATTATATGGAAAACTAAGTGGTACCAGTATGGCTGCGCCTATGGTCTCATTTGCAGCTGCGTTATTAACATTAAAATATAGAGGATTAGAGGGAGAAACAGGAACTCAAATTCCAGCTAATGCAATAAAAGAATTCCTTTTAAAAGAACAAAAGACTCTTACATTTAACGATGTTGAATATAAAGTATTAGATTTAGAGAAGACCATTTCGGAAAATTTCCTAGATGAAACAGATGAAGAAGTTATTATTACTCCTACAGGAATAACAATCTCTGCAAAAACTGCAGATTTAACTCAAACATTAGATGAAGTTCATGCAATTACATTAACTGCCAATTTAGATCCAGTTAACTATGAGACAGCACCTTATATTTATTGGGTTGAATATGATAATGACGGAGAAGAAACTGTAGTAGGAAGAGGAAAGACAATTCAATATACACCACACCAAGTTGTAGGAAGTACAAGAATTGAAGCTAGAATGGATTACAAAAATCCGGGTAGTGGACCAAAATATTTGTATTCTCCAGACATTATTCTTGAGGTTAATTATTTTAGACTAACTTCCACTAAAGCAATTATTGTATCTAATGATTCAATAAATACTGCAGAAAATCAAACAATAAAGAGTGGAGAGAGTGTAAATTTCTCGGTTGCTAAATATGAATACTGTAATAAAGACCAAGTCACAATAGAGTGGTATGTAAATGGAGAACTAAAAAGTAAAGATCCATATTATGAGTTTAAGGAAACTAATCCAGGAGAATATGAAATAGTAGTCGCTGTTAATACAATAAAGAGCGCAAATAGTACAAAAATTGTTGTTGAACCGAGTTCAGAAGGAAAACCTTTAAAAATGGAAATGTGGAAAATTTGGATAATCTCTACAGCTATTACAGTTGTTATTGCTGCAGTGGTAATTATCTTGTTCGTAAAGAGAAAGAAATAATCCAAAAAGAAGTCAATTAAAATAAAATAAGCCCAAACTATATAATTTGGGCTAAATTTTTATTATATAGATATAATAATTATTTGTTAAGGTTTGATAAAGAACGACCTACTGTTGCTTTCTTTCTATTAGCAGAATTCTTTGTTAAAACACCTTTTGTTACACCTTCATCGATTGTAGCATAAACTGTTGGAAGGAATTTTGCAGCTTCTTCTTTATTTCCAGCTGCGATCATTTCGTTATACTTTTTAACTGTGTTCTTAATATAAGATTTTGCAACAACGTTTTCATCATGTTGTCTTTGTGAAACTTTAACTCTTTTCTTTGCAGATTTAATGTTTGGCATTTATATGTCTCCTATTTTTTCTAAAATTGCTTTGTTATCTTAACACATCATTAAAAACTTGGCAACCACTTTACTGGCTTTTTAATAAAAATTAGTTATATTTTTGTTGAAATGTTGTTAAAAAAGTGTTTGCCTATAATTTATAAATATTATATCATATATAACGACAATTAAAAAAGTTGTAATTTAGAAAATACTTATAGAGGTGAAAAATGAACGATTATTCATTCGAATTTATTAGAAACGTTGCTCTCATCGGACACTCTGGTGAAGGTAAAACTTCAGTTGCAGAAGCAATGATGTTTACAGCAAAAACAATCGATCGTCTTGGTAAAGTTGATGATGGTACTTCAACAATGGACTATGATGATGAAGAAATTAGACGTAAAATATCTATTTCTATGGCTCTTGGTTACGCAATTCATCGTAACGTAAAGATTAACATTATGGACGTTCCAGGATTCTTCGATTTCGAAGGTGACATGGTAGCTGCATTATCTGCAACAGATAGCGCTATTATCGTAACACAAGCTTCTGGTTCTCTCACAGTTGGAACAGAAAGAGCAATTGATATGTGCAGTGAAATGAAAGTACCAGCATTACTTTTCATTAACGGTGTAGACAAAGAAAACGCAAACTTCTTCGAAACTATTGATGCAATCGCAGCAAGTTATCCATCAGTTATACCAATCGAAGCTCCTATCATGACAAATGGTAAGATGACTGGTTATGTAGATATTCTTACAGGTCAAGCATATGACTTAAAGAAATCTAAGATTGACACACCAGCAGACTTAGCAGGAAAGGTAGAAGAATTAAAAGGCAAATTAATGGAAATGGTTGCAGAAACAGATGAAGAATTAATGATGAAGTTCTTCGAAGGTGAAGAATTCACAATGGATGAAATCAAGAAAGGTTTCTTAGTAGCTATAGATAACGGTTCATTCATTCCAGCAATCGCAGGAAATGCAACAGTTGCTCCAACAGGAATTGTTAACTTAATGGACAGAATCGTAGACTTATTACCAAACCCACAACAAATCCATGAATATAAAGCAACAAAAGATGGAAAAGAGATCACATTAAAGGTAGATCCATCTGCTCCATTTGCTGCTCAAATCTTCAAGTCAGTTGTAGACCCATATGCAGGAAAGATGCAAATCTTCAAAGTCATTACTGGTAAAGTATCAAGTGGAGACACAGTATGGAATTCAACACAAGGCAAACCAGAAAGAATTGGAACAATCTATGTAATCAAAGGAAAGAAACAAGAATCTGTTAACTCTTTAGCAGCTGGTGACATCGGTGCTTTCTCTAAACTCGCAGTTACATGTACAAATGATACACTCTGTGATTCAAGTGCAAAGATCGAAATCGCACCTATTAAGTTCCCAAAACCAGTTATCTCTCTTGCTGTTACAGCACCAAAAGATGAAGAAAAGGTTATTCAACAACTTATTAGATTACAAGATGAAGACCCAACATTCAAAGTTGAAAAGAACATTGAAACAGGAGACGTTCTCCTTTCAGGTCTTGGCGAAGCACAACTTGAAATTATGTGCAAGAAAGTAAAGAACAAGATTGGATTAGATTCATCTACAAAATCACCACGTATCCCATATCACGAAACAATTCGTGGAGTTGCTTCTGCAGAAGGTAAACACAAGAAGCAAAATGGTGGTGCAGGACAATTCGGTGATGTATGGATTAAGTTCGAACCAGGTGCAGCTGATGGTGAATATGAATTCGTAGACGCTATCGTTGGTGGTGCAGTTCCAAACAACTTCATTCCAGCAGTAGATAAGGGATTAAGAGAAGCTATCTTACATGGTGTATTAGCAGGATATCCAGTTAAGAACTTAAAGTGTACACTTTATGATGGAAAATATCACCCAGTTGATAGTAAAGAAATCGCATTCGTTACAGCAGCAAGACTTTCATTCCAAGAAGCACTTCCAAAGGCAGATCCTTGCTTCCTCGAACCAATCTACAGAGTTGCTATCACAGTTCCTACAGAATTCCAAGGTGCAATTCTTGCAGACGTAACAGGACAACGTAGAGGACAAATTATGGATTCAAATACAGTTGGAAAGAAGACAACTATTACAGTTGAAGCTCCATTTGCAGAAATGTATCGTTATGCAACAGACCTCCGTTCAATGACACAAGGTAAAGGCCGTTTCACAATGGAATTTGTAAGATATGACCAAGTACCAGCAATGTACAACAAGCAAATCATTGAAGACGCAAAGAAGAGAGCTGAAGAAGACGAAGCAAGAAAGGCAAATCAATAATTTGAATAATAATTTTTCACTATAAAAATAAACGGGTATCTTAATTGGTACCCGTTATTTATTTATTAAATGTTTTAAATATTATTTGTTATATAGTAGTGGTAAACATTGTTCAATGAACATACCATATCTAAGATCTGCTTTCTTAGCAAGAGAGAATTTAATAACTTCGTAACAGAAGTTTACTGCAGCTTGTGCAGACTTTTCTTTTGCCATACCAGACATCATCTTTCCAATGAAGACTGAGGAGAGAATATCTCCAGCACCATGAATATAACTATTAATTTTCTTATTATATTGGAAAGAAATACGGCCATTATCTAATAGTGCGGTTCCCATTCTATCTTCATCTGGACAAACACCACTTAAAAGTACGGTCTTATATCCATTATTATTTAAGATTTTAAGAATCATTCTAGCATTTGCTTCATTTGGTTCTAATTGTTGGTTAATTCCGGCAAGCATAGTTCCTTCTGTGAAGTTTGGCATAATAATATCTGCTAGTTTGCAAAGTTCTATCATTTTTTTCTTATATGCATTATCAAAAATTGCATACAATTTTCCATCTTCTGCCATAGCTGGATCTACAGCAATAAGTGTTCCATTCTTTTTTAAAGCTTTAACAATCTTAATTGCAGACTCTGCTGTTTTCATAGAACCTAAGAATCCAGAGTAGAAACAATCAAATTTAATTCCAAGTTTTTCCCAATGTTTATAAGCAGGAAGCATATTGTCTGCAAGGTCTACAAAAGTATAGCCTTCAATTCCCGCGGTTTGTGTGGATAAAAGGGAAGTAGGGAGTCCTACGATTTCTTGTCCACAAGCATTAATAATTGGTATAGCTGCTGTTAGGGAGCAACGACCAACTGATGAATAGTCTTGTACTGATAATATAGTCTTATGTGCCATATTTTACCTCTTTTTTTATATTTCCGCTTATATAATAAACCGAGAAAAATTATTTTTCAACATTGAAAGATAATTTATGTTTAATTTTAACAAGTTGTCAAGAGTCAAATTAAGTGTTATAATCCATATCACTGTGCTAGATGGGGAGTTAGCGGTGCCCTGTAAACTGCAATCCGCTATAGCAGTATCGAACGCTATCCTAGGCATATCTTATGGCTGGTTGCACATAACAAGGAATGTTGATAACAAGGTCCCGTGCAATATCATGCTGTGAACCATGTCAGGGCTTGACCGCAGCAGCATTAAGCAGATTTTGGTGTGTGCCATGGGGAAACTTTGAAGGAGTCACCTACTATGTTACCACAGCGGTTTGGTATGACAAAGATAGTGCACAGTATATAAATTATGGCCTCCAGATGGAAGCCATATTTTATTTTAATAAAATAAATTATTATTTGCAGCCATGATTTCCACAACCATTATTGCCACATCCGTGTTCTCCACAATTATGTTCTTCTCCTTCATGATGATGTGAACAAGTTGCTTCTCTAGAGAAGGATAATCTACCAGATAAGAAAAGATTTACTATTTCATCTGCATCTCCTTCTACGCCAGCAAATGTAACAATACCTGCATCTGCTAATGCTTGTTGAGCACCCATTCCAATTCCTCCACAAATAATTGCAGCAACTCCAGCTTCTACAAGGAATCCTGCTAATGCACCATGACCACTTCCGTTAGTGGAGACTACTTTGGAATCTAATACTTTTCCATCTTCAATTTCATAAATTTTAAAATACTCTGTATGCCCGAAATGTTAATTTGTCCATTATTATAAGTAGTTGCTAATCTCATTTTACATCTCCTTATTTAACATCTCTATTTTTGAAAGTGAATATGCTTACAATGTTACATACAACTATGAAGAATAGTGGTACAAATATTAATTCGAGAGTTTTAGCAAGATCATATTCTCCTGCAAATCCAGCAAAAGTTAATAATCTAGAAGGTACACAATTAAATATTTCAGCAACTGGAGTTCCTTCTTGGAAGAGTGCTGCAACTGTTGAGAATAAACTTCCGACAACATATGTTCCAATACATGCACCAATTGTTCCACCCATATTTCTTACAAGGTATGCAAGCATCATATAAATTGAAATAATTGAGAGGTTGATATAAATAGATAAAACTATAGAACGAATCAAATATCCGAATTCTAATGCGGTGAATCCATTCAAATTGAAGAAACATAATGAGAGAATTGCAGATAAAATAAATGTTCCTATTGTATATACAACTGTAACTCCAGATAACATTATAAACTTAGAGAAATATAATCCAACTTTATTTGCGCCTCTAGATAATCTTATCTTTGTCATACCAGACTTGAATTCTGAACTAACGAAAATTGCACAAGCAACCATTAGAAGAATTGTTAAGTTAGATTCGGATGGTGCGGTGAATAGTAATGATCTTCCTAAAGCAGATGCTTCAAGGATTAATGTATTAGTTGGATCTGGTTCAACTTCGCCTGTTTCATATAATTTCATTAATATGAATAGCAATACGTACAATAATAAAACAACTCCAAAAAGAATCAATGGCATAATCCATATCCAGTTAGATCTTTTGAGTTTATAGAAATCAGCTTTTAAATAATTAGAAAATTTCATCGTGACTCTTTGGACCTCCTAACATAGATATTAATTGTTCTTCTAAGTTGCCATCGCATTTAGCTACTTCTGTAACTTTAACACCACCCATATTAAATGTATCTTCAATATGAGAGATAGTTTCATCTTCTTTGAAGATGTGTATTGTATTTCCTGGTAAGATTTGGAAGTCATTCCCGTTTGCAAATGTTTGAGCGAGAATAGGTACAGCCTTCTTAATATCGTCTACAACAACTCTTATGAATGGTCTTGACATCTCGTTTAATTCTTCGCCTCTTATTTCTCTAACAAGCTTTCCGTTAGACATAATGCCATAACAAGTTGCCATCTTAGTTAATTCTGCAAGTAAGTGAGAGGAGATAAGGATTGTAACATCACATTTTCTGTTTAAATCCATTAAAAGTTCTCTAATCTCATAAATACCTGTTGGATCCATGCCATTTACTGGTTCATCTAAAATTAAAATTTTAGGATTACCAATTAAAGCCATAGCAATTGCTAGTCTTTGCTTCATTCCTAAAGAGAAGTTTTTAGCTTTCTTATTATCTTCTGGGTCTAATCCAACACAGATTAGGAGTTTTTTGAGTCTTTCATCATCTTTGATTCCAATAGATGTTGCAGTAAACTTCATATTTTCATATGCAGTGAAAGATGGATCATATGATGGGAAATCTATTAAAGAACCTATTCTTTTTAATGCTTCATCTTGTGGAAGTTCTAGCTCATCATCATAGATGGATAGTGAACCAGATGTTGGTTTTGCAACTCCTGTAATCATTCTAAGAAGAGTAGTTTTTCCTGCACCATTTCTACCGATTAAGCCGTAAATATCTCCTTTGTTTAAGGTAAGGGATACTTCATCTACAACCTTAGCATCTTTGTATACTTTGGTTAGTTTGTTTGTTGTAATTGCTTTCAAAATCTTTACCTCTAAAATTAAATTGCATATATATTACAAGATTTTGAGTTAAAACTCAACAATTTCTAATAAGATTAATATTTGTAATAACTTTTTTATAGCAAATTTAAATTAGTCAATTTTATCAATTTAGTAGGTTAGAATATCGATTTTTAAAGAATTTGAAGGTATTTTTTGCAATACAACAAAAATGTTGTCAACAAAAATGTTGTAAATAATTTTGGGCAAAAAAAATGGAGCGGATGACGGGAGTCGGACCCGCCTCACAAGCTTGGGAAGCTCGTGTACTACCGATGTACTACATCCGCAAAACTACGACTATTCTATAAATATAGAGTTTTTTTGTCAATTTTATACAATATTGTATTTTATTTTCATTGACTTTTTGCGCACGCAATAACTATAATCTTACAAAAATTATTTTATTTATATAGAGGAAATTAAAAAATGTACAAACCAGTTGATTCAAATCTTAACTTTGTAGACAGAGAGAAAGAAGTTCTACAATACTGGAAAGAAAACCACATCTTTGAAAAGAGTGTAAAGATGAATGAAGGCAAAGTCCATTTCAGTTTTTATGATGGACCTCCAACAGCAAACGGGAAACCACATATTGGTCATATTTTAACTAGAGTTATGAAAGACATTATCCCACGTTATAAGACAATGAAGGGATATTATGTTTTAAGAAAAGCAGGTTGGGACACACATGGTCTTCCTGTTGAAATCGAAGTTGAAAAGTTATTAGGTATAAATGGCAAACCACAAATAGAGAAATATGGTATTGAACCTTTCATTAATAAATGTAAGGAATCTGTATGGAAATATAAGGGTGAATGGGAAAAAATGTCTGATCGTATTGGATACTGGGCAGATATGGATAATCCTTATATCACATATGATGACAACTATATTGAATCTGTATGGTGGGCATTAAAGACTATTTCAGATAAAGGTCTATTATATAGAGGACACAAAATCGTCCCATATTGCCCACGTTGTGGAACAGCACTTTCATCACACGAAGTAGCACAAGGATATAAAGATGTAGAAGAAACATCAATCTTTGTTAAGTTCAAGGCAAAAGATCAAGAAAATACATACTATTTAGTATGGACAACAACACCTTGGACACTTCCAAGCAATATTGCTCTTTGTATGAATCCAACAGCAGATTATACAAGAATTAAGGTAGAAGATGGAACAATTTATGTTCTTGCAGACGCATTAATTCCAACATTATTCGAAGAAGGAACATATGAAAAGTTAGATACAAAGAAAGGCACAGATTATGAAAGAGCACCATATGAACCAATGTTTAATTTTACAGATGATAAAACAAAGGCAAAAGGATATTTTATCACTTGTGATAACTATGTAACATTAACAGATGGTTCTGGTATTGTTCATATCGCACCAGCATTTGGTGAAGATGACTACAATGTAGGAAAGAATTATGACCTTCCATTCGTACAATTAATAGATGAATCAGGCCACTTTAAAGATGGTTGTGGAAGATATACTGGATTATTTGCTAAAGAAGCAGACAAACTCATCATTGAAGATCTTCAAAATGAAGGAACTCTCTTTAAAGCAATGCAATTTACACACTCATATCCATTCTGTTGGAGATGTGATACACCTTTACTTTACTACGCAAGAGAAAGCTGGTTTGTTAAGGTAACAGCATTAAAAGATGAATTACTCAAATCCAATGCTTCAGTAAACTGGATGCCAGGAACAATTGGAACAGGTAGAATGGGTAACTTCCTTGAAAATGTTATTGACTGGGGTATCTCACGTAATAGATATTGGGGAACACCATTACCAATTTGGGTATGTAAAGACTGTGGAAAAGTTCATGTTATCGGTTCTAGAGAAGAATTAAGAAAACTCGGTGGATTAGACCATGATATAGAATTACACCGTCCATATATCGATGAAGTTAAATTCAAATGTCCAGATTGTGGTGGAGTTATGGAAAGAACACCTGAAGTTTTAGACTGTTGGTTTGACTCAGGTTCCATGCCTTTTGCACAATGGCATTATCCATTTGAAAACAAAGAAATCTTTGATAATCAATTCCCAGCAGACTTCATTTCTGAGGCTATAGACCAAACAAGAGGTTGGTTCTATACATTACTTGCTGTATCCACATTATTATTCGGAAAATCTCCATTTAAGAACTGTATAGTTCTTGGACACGTAAATGATAAGAACGGTAAGAAGATGAGTAAGCACTTAGGAAACGTTGTAGATCCTTGGGTAGTATTAGACAAACAAGGTGCAGATGCTACAAGATGGTATTTCTACACATCTTCAGCACCATGGCTCCCATCTAGATTTGCTCCAGAGACAGTTTCTGAGTCTCAACGTAAGTTCATGGGAACACTTTGGAATACATATGCATTCTTCGTATTATATGCAGAAATAGACAAATTCAATCCAACAGAACATAAGCTTGAAGACCAAAAACTCAATATTATGGACAAATGGATTCTTTCTGAACTTAATGCATTAATTAAGTTTGTAGATGAAGGATTAAACGAATATAAGATTACAGAAACATCTAGAAAGATTGAAGAATTCGTAGATATGCTTTCTAACTGGTATGTAAGACGTTCTAGAGAAAGATTCTGGGGAAGTGAAATGACACCTACAAAAGAAGCAGCATATACAACTTTATATACTGTTCTTTCAACACTTTCAAAGATTATTGCTCCATATACACCATTCGTGGCAGAAACAATATACCAAAATTTGGTATATAACTTCGATAAATCTCAACCAGAGTCTGTACACCTTTGTTCATTCCCAGTTGCAGATGAAAAGTATATCAACGAAACATTAGATGCTGGTATGGAAGATGTATTAAAGATCGTTGTTCTTGGTAGAGCAGCAAGAGCTAAGATGAATCTTAAGAATCGTCAACCACTTTCAAGACTTTTATATAATGGCAAGACAGAACTTGCACCAGAATTAAAAGAATTAGTTGAAGACGAACTCAACGTTAAAGATGTATCTATTTCAAGCGGTGAAGACTATATAGATTACGAAGTAAAGCCACAACTTAAGACAGTTGGTCCTAAGTATGGTCCATTACTCGGACAAATTAAGATACAACTTCAAGAAAAAGCAAAAGAAATCGTTACAGCAGTAAAACAATTCAGTAAAGCAGTTTTCAATATTCAAGATAAAGAAGTTGAATTAACAGAAGATGACCTCTTAATTTCTGTAAAGAATAAAGAAGGATTCTCCGCAGAATCAGATGGAGAAACAACTGTTGTATTAGATACAAAACTCACACCAGAACTTATTAGAGAAGGTGTAGAAAGAGAACTTGTATCAAAAATACAAACAATGAGAAAAGATGCAGGATTTGAAGTAGTAGATCATATCATTATTGGTTATGATGCAGAAGGTCTTGCAAAAGAAGTTTTAGACAATGCTACATTCTTAAAAGATGTTCTTGCAGATGGTATCCAAAACAAGATTGAAGGATATTCAGCAGAATGGAACATCAATGGAGACAAAGTAACATTATCTGTTAAGAAGGTATAATATGAGAATAGCTGAGGACTGGAAAGATTACGAAGTAATAGCCACAGGAGATGGCGAAAAACTTGAAAGATGGGGAGATTATACTCTCATCCGTCCAGATCCTCAAATTATTTGGCATGCAAGAAAACCATTAAGAAGTTATCCAAATATAGATGCAATCTATAAAAGATCTTCCGAAGGTGGTGGAGCATGGAATTATATTAATCCTATACCAGAAGATTTCGTTATTTCTTGGAATAATTTGAAATTCAAATTAAAGTTAATGGGATTTAAGCATACTGGACTATTCCCAGAACAAGCTGTTAACTGGAAAAGAATGCAAAAACTCGTTAAAGAGAGTGGAAGAGAAATAAAAGTGCTTAATCTTTTTGGTTATACTGGTGCTGCATCTGTGGCTCTACTTGAAGTAGGTGCTTCTGTTACACACGTAGACGGCGCTAAGGCTATGGTAGAAAGAGCTGGAGACAATGTTAGATTAAGTGGTTTAGAGAATGCTAAAATGCGCTACATCATAGATGACTGCTTTAAATTCTGTAAAAGAGAATTAAAGAGAGGAAACAAATATGATGCAATTATTCTAGATCCACCAAGTTTTGGAAGAGGTCCAAACGGAGAAAAGTGGAAGTTAGAAGAAGGTATTTCTGAACTTATTGAATTAGTTGTCTCTCTTCTTTCAGATGAACCATTATTCCTTTGTTTAAATTCATACACAACAGGAATTCAACCAGGTGTTATGGCAAATATACTTAGAATGGCGCTTGGAGATAGAGCAGAAATAGATGCAGACGAGATAGGAATACAAACAAAAGAAAAGGATATTATCCTTCCAGAAGGATGTACAGCCTTTGCAACATTTAAAAATAAGAAAAAGTGAGATATAAAAATGGCCATTACTTACAAAGATTTAAGAATACTATTTGAAGACAACCACTTAATAGTTGTTGAAAAACCACAAGGAGTTTTATCACAATCTGATGCTTCTAAAGAACCAGATATGTGTACATTATTAGCTCAATATCGTAAAGATAATGAGAATAAACCAGGAGATGCTTTTATCGGCTGTGTTCATAGACTAGATAAGGATACTGGTGGTGTAATGGTATTTGCAAAGACAAGTAAGGCTGCTGAAAGATTAAACGAACAAAAAGAAAATGGCACTTTTGAAAAGAAATATCTCACAGTTGTAGAAGGAGAAGTACCAGGAAAGAATGGTACACTTATAAATTATTTAAAACAATACGAAGGACAAGATAAAGTTAGTGTAGTACCAATGGCAGAAGATGGTGCTAAAAAGGCTGAATTAGAGTACAGAGTATTAGATGTTAAGAATGATTTATCTCTTTTGGAGATAAAATTAGTAACAGGTAGAAAGAATCAAATTAGAGTTCAAATGGCAACCATAGGACATCCAATAGTAGGTGATGTTAAATATGGCAATGGTCTAAAGTATAAACTTAAACTCCCTTTATCGCTGTGGGCAAGCGAATTAAAGTTTGCTCACCCAATTAGCAAAGAAACCATGGTATTCCGTGTATATCCACCAGAAATATTACCATGGACAGCATTCAATGTAGAGAAATATCTACTAATCAACATGAAAAATTGTGATAGATGGAGTGACGAGGAAAAATAAATGGAATTTTTAAACAAAACAGTCGGGCAGATAATTAATGAAAATGCCATTAAATATGCAGATAGAACTGCTATTAAATATACTACAAATAGTTACGAGAGAACTTGGAAGGAACTTGATGAAGAATCCGATCAAATAGCAAAAGGATTCATGGCTCTCGGAGTAAAAAAAGATGACAAAGTTGCAATTTGGGCAACAAATGTACCTGAATGGTTTTTAACTTTATTTGCATCTGCAAAAATTGGTGCAGTATTAGTTACAGTTAATACAAACTATAAAGTTTTTGAAGCAGAGTATTTACTTTCCCAATCTGATACCAAAGTATTGGTTATGATAGATGGATTCAAGGGAAATAGTTATGTAGACACAATATATACTCTTGTTCCAGAACTTAAAAATTCAAAAGATGGTATGGTAGAATCCAAAAGATTACCATTCCTTAAATCAGTTGTATTTGCAGGAGAAAATGAACCACAAGGATTCTTAAACTTTAAAAAGTTAAAGAAATTAGGTGAAAGCATTTCAGACGAAGAATTTAAAGCAAGACAAGCAACACTAGATCCACAAGATGTTATTAATATGCAATATACTTCAGGAACCACAGGATTCCCAAAGGGTGTAATGTTAACACATTACAATATTGTTAATAATGGTCTTACAATTGGAGATGGTATGGCATTCACACCAGATGATAAACTCTGTATAGTTGTACCACTTTTCCATTGTTTCGGATTAGTTCTTGCTACAATGGCTTCTATAACACATGCTACAGAAATGGTTCCTGTTGAAGCATATTCTCCAGTGCCAGTAATGAATGCATTATCTTCAGAGCATTGTACAGCTGTTCATGGTGTTCCAACAATGTTTATTGCAATGCTTGAACATCCAATGTTTAACCAATTTGACTTCTCAACAATGAGAACTGGTATTATGGCTGGTTCTCCATGTCCTATTGAGGTCATGAAACAAGTTGTAGAGAAGATGAATATGAAGGATATAGTAATTGTCTTTGGACAAACTGAAGCAAGCCCTGGATGTACTATGACAACCACAACAGACTCATTAGAAAAGAGAGTTTCAACAGTTGGCAGAACATTCCCTGGAGTTGAATGTAAGATTGTAGACCCAGAAACAAACAAAGAACTTCCTCCAAACACACCAGGAGAATTCGTTGCACGTGGATATAATATCATGAAAGGATATTACAAAATGCCAGAAGCAACAGCACAAGCAATAGATAAAGACGGATGGTTACACTCTGGAGACTTATGTACTTGTGATGAAGAAGGTTACTACAAAGTAGTAGGAAGAATCAAAGACATGATTATCCGTGGTGGTGAGAACATTTATCCAAAGGAAATTGAGGAATTCTTATATACATGTCCAAAGATTAGTGACGTCCAAGTTATTGGTGTACCAAGCAAAGCTTATGGTGAAGAAGTTATGGCTTGCATAGTTCTTAAGAAAGGTGAAACCATGACAGAGGACGAAGTAAAAGAACTTGTAAAAGCAAGCATGGCAAGACACAAAGTTCCAAAGTATGTATGGTTTATGGATCAATTCCCAGTTACAGCAAGTGGAAAGATTCAAAAATTTAAGCTTCGTGAACAAGCAATTGAAATGTTGAAGTTACAAGAAGCAGCTGCTATTGAAACAGCATAAGGAGGGAAATATGAAGATTTGTTATTCTACAATAGGTTGTCCAGATTGGGATTTTAAAGAAATATTCTCATGTGCAAAAGATTTAGGATACAATGCAGTTGAAGTTAGAGGAATCTCTAATGAATTATTTGCACCTGCAATTAAGCAATTTGCAGAAGGTTTAGACAAGACAAAAGAATATTTAAAGAGCATCAATATTGAAATTCCTATTTTCACCTCAGGTGCATGTTTAGCAGATTACACAAAAAGAGGAGCATCTGTTGAAGAGGCAAAAGCATATATAGATTTAGCACAAAAATTTGGTGCAAAGTATATAAGAGTTATGCCAACAGATAAACCATATGATGATGGAAATGCAGATATTAAGCTTTGCTTAAAGCAATACAAAGAAGTTCTTGAATATGCTAAAGGAAAGAATGTAACACCATTAATGGAAACAAATGGAATATTTGCAGACACAAAGGTATTAAAAGAATTCTTAGACCAAGCTGGAGAAGGCGCTGGAGCTCTTTGGGACGTACATCATCCATACAGATACAATGACGAAACTATTGAACAATCCATCACAAATCTTGGAAGTTATATCAAACACGTACACTTAAAAGACAGTGTTATAGAGAAAGGTAAAGTTAAATATAAGATGATGGGATATGGAGATGTTCCAGTAGAGGAAGCAATTAATGCATTAAAAGATAATAATTATCCGGGATATTATTCTTTAGAATGGGTTAAGAGATGGAATCATGACCTAGAAGATCCAGGAATAGTTCTTTCACATTATGTGTACTTTATGCACAGATTTAATTAAAAAAATTCCATCCCCAGGATGGATTTTTTATTATTGAGAAGTACTAAAAAGTACTAAAAGAAAATTAAGATATTTTTTGTGTTTCTGTCATTTGTGCTTTCTTTTTCTTTATAAGATTTTTAATTCCTTTTTCACATAGTCCGAATATTGCTGCAAGAATAATTGTTGCTGGGAATACTATTAAGTGTGCAATATACAGGTCAATTTCTGGCCATACATAATTTAATAAAGTAAGAATTACAGGGTGGAATAAATACATTGCTAAGGAAATACTTCCTAAATATGCAAAGAATTTATTTACTCCAATCTTTGTAATTTGTACACCTTTATTTCCAAATGTAAGTGATATAGCAAAGAAAACACATACAACTGTTAATCCCATACATAATCCCATAAGATTTGGAGTAATAGGTATAAATCCTAAAACAACTGGAATACAGTACAATAAGATTTCAAGAATTGGTAGTGCAATTTTAGATTTATTATTATGTTCTTTTGATGTTAAATATTTTGCAAAATGATATGCATACATACCAACTGCCATTTCACCCCATGCTCTTAAATCATATTGGAAATTGGTTGAACCAAATATACTCCAGTTTGTAATAAGTCCACAAATTAGTAAGAATACAGCTAAAATACCTATTAGTATTAGTGGAATCCATTCGCCTCTTAATTTTTTGCGAAGCAATAATGCAATAGGAGCCATAAATAATAATGAAATAAGCATTGCAGATAGATACCATTCAGGAACTATTAATGCCCAATTAAATGTATTGTCCCAGAAGTCTGCTAAATGAACAAGGAACATACTTGGTATGCCATGAACTATTAAGGTTCCAGCATTGGCTAGATTACAACAAAGAATAATTATTATTACAGCAATAATAGCTATAATATGTGTAGGGAATATACCTTTTACTTTTCCTTTAAGAATTTGATATGATCCTTTTATAAATCCTATTTGTTGTCCATTAAGTTTTTCAATGGAACTTGCAAAGAAATATCCAGATAAAAGGAAGAAGAATTCTACTGCTAGGGCACCATTTGCAAAGAACTGGGCACCTTGAGCAAAGTACATTTGTACATGATATCCTATTACTAATAAACTGAATATAAACCTAAATAATTCAACTGTTGTATTCCTTTGTTTAGCCATAATAACCTCCTAAACTAAGTTATTATACAAAATGTCTATTATTTTTCTCAATTGATTTTAGGACTATATAATAGTTAACGAACACATTTTATTTAAAATGTTAGTTAATTTAGAGAATTGACTTCAAAATATAGATATTATACAATTTGTTCGATATTACATTTTATGGAGAATACTAAAAATGGATGCCAGAATCATAAAAACAAAGAAAAAAATTCAAAATACAATTATTGAGTTATTAACTAAAAAACATTTAAATGAAATATCTATAAGTGAATTATGCTCCTTAGCTAATATTAATAGAAATACTTTCTATTCTCATTACAATACAACATATGATGTAATTGATGATATAACGGTAAACCTTATGGAAGATTTTGGTCAAATGGTAGAAAAAAGCGATAATGATTTAGATATTTCTATAGACATTTGTAAGTATTTATTTTATAAAAGAGATATTTTCAAAATTTTAGCTAGTTCAAATAGTGATGGAAGATATTATGAGATTGCATTTGCATATGCAAGAAAAAGTGCACAATCTGGTTTTCTAGATTATGGTCATAAAGAGAAGAGAAACTACTTAAATGAGTTCTTAATAGGTGG
>CAMVBZ010000013.1 GCA_947165815.1 uncultured Clostridia bacterium | reverse complement strand
GTGGCATAATATCGTCTGGAATATCCATATCTCCATTTCTATTTAGAAGATTGCCCTCAATTCCATGGAATATTTTAATGTTCAAATCATCTACTTGATGCATCATACTTATTGCTTCCATTTGTGTAGCAAATTTATGGTGTGACATAGAAGAAACTAATGTGTGCCAAGAATGGTCTGTAACTGCTATTTCTTTAAGCCCAATTTGTATTGCAGTCTTGGTTTGATCTACCAATGATGCCATTCCATCCGATGCTGTTGTATGAATATGATAGTCTCCAAAAATCTCCATCTTTTTACCCCTTAATGTAAACAAATATGTAATAATTATATTACCACAAGAGGTGGTAATAATTCAAGAACCCCACGAGCATTTATATGGGTTATTTTTGGGATAAATAATCTATTATAATTTGAGCTGTTTTCTTGCCAATGCCTGCTTTAATTAGGTCTTCTTCACTAGCATTCTTTACATTTTCTAGGCTTCCAAATTCTTTATACAGTAATTGTGCAGTTTTATCTCCTACACCTTTAATTTCTTTAAATACGCTTTCTGACATTCTCTTACTATGCAACGAACGATGGTAACTAATTGCAAATCTATGAGACTCATCTCTAAGTCTTTGCAATAATTGAAGCGCAATATTATCTAGTGGGAGTAAGATTGGATCTTCATCATTTAGCATATAAATTTCTTCGTCTTTCTTAGTAAGACCAATCATTTCTACATTGGCACCAACTTCTTCCATTGCTTCTTGAGCAAATTTTAATTGGATAAGTCCACCATCTAACAAAATCAAATCTGGTGTTGTCTTGAAAGATTCATCTGTTTCTTTTGAATCCAACATTCTTTTAAATCTTCTAGTTAAAATCTCTTTCATAGAAGCGAAGTCGTTATTACCTTCTACTGTTTTAAGTCTAAATCTTCTATAATGAGTCTTCTTTGGTTCACCATATTCAAAAACAACCATGCTTGCAACCATATCTGTTCCAGAGATATGAGAGATATCATAGCACTCAATTCTATTTGGAGTGTAATTAAGGTTAAGAATATTTTGTAATTGTTGAACAGCACCAACTGTTCTAATCTTCTTTCTTTCCTCTATGTCTCCATACTTATCTAAAGATTCTTTCGCATTAGATGTAGCAAGATCTAATAGTTGTTTTCTAATTCCCTTTTCTGGAATAGAAACATTGATCTTTCTTCCTGCTAGTTTGGAAATAGAACTGGATAACGATTCCTTGTCTTCGCACTCCTTCATTACAACTTCGTCACAAATTGGTTTGTTCTTTTCATAGAAAGCATAAACATACTGAGAAAGTGACTCTATAATTCCATCTGTTATAAAGCTATCACTACCAACAAACTTGCCTCCTCTTATAACCATAAGATTTACTGAAGTCATAATGCCGTTGGATTCTTGCGCAAAAATATCTATGTTGTAGTCCTTTGGTATAGCGCTTACTTGCTTTCTTATAAGCTTTTCTAAAACCTTGAGTTTGTCTCTATATACCATTGCCACTTCATAGTTTTCGTCTTTGGCAAATGCTTCCATCTTTTGTTTTAGTAGAGCCTCAACTTCTTTGTCATTTCCTTTTAAGAATGAAATAACCTTTTCAACTTCTGCCTTATATTCTTCTTCGCTAACATCTCCCTTGCAAGGAGCAAGACATTTTCCTAAATGATAATTTAAGCATGGTCTTGTTGGCTTATCTAAGGATCTAGAACAATCTCTTACTCTAAACGCAGTATGGATAAGTTCAAAGATGTCTCTTATATTTACACTTACCATATAAGGTCCAAAATATTTGGCGCCATCATTTTTAAGTGTTCTTGTAAAAGTAATAGATGGATACTTTTCCTTAACATTTATTTTTATGTATGGATAAGATTTGTCGTCCTTTAAGAGAATATTGTAATGTGGCTTATATTGTTTAATAAGGTTATTCTCAGCAACTAGCGCATCTACTTCGCTTTGGCAAATTATGTATCTAAAATCTACAACATGTTCAAGCATTGCCATAACCTTTTCAGGCTTACTTGAGTTATTAAAATATTGTCTTAATCTATTAACTAAAACTTTTGCTTTACCAACATAAATGACATTTGATTGTTCATCTAACATCATATAAACCCCTGGTTTTGCAGGAACATCATTTAATTTGGCTTTCAAATCTACCATATATTATTCCTCCTCAAAAGGGTTTTCATCCGCCTCTTTTTCTTCTTCTATTGGTTGCTCTATTGTCTTAGTATCTTTATCTCTTATAACCCTACATACCTTAGGCGCAAGGAACTTATATATGAATAACATTGCTATGTCTAGCGCAAGCAATATTGGTACTCCAGCAAGTTCTACCGCCCAGAATGGAATTGCACCAATAATATCTGGAGATATCATAATGGTACCTGCCACATAGTACATAAATGCAATACTACCAGCCATATATATAAGCTTTATAGGATAAATTATAAACCACTTTATATTCTTTTCATATAGTATAATCCCAACAATAGTTATAGGTCCAAAATAGAATATAAATCCCATTACAGACATAATATCGTATGGCATTGCAAGGCACAAAAGGGATGATGCAATATACGCTGCAATAGGTGCAAAATAGTATCTCTTTTTAATTGGCATACATATAGCAAGTGCAGCAACAAAGAAGAATCCTATGCTCCCATATCTAACCAACATAGAAATAGCCAATAACAAAAAAGCCAAAGCAGTTGAAATACCTGCTAAGGCAACTTCGTATAATCTTTGAGATCTCTTTCTATTATTAGGTTCTCTTCTTTTCATTGTTTATTAGCAACATCTAATTAAGTCTCCACCCATACATTCACAGCATGAATCTAAACACCATAATGTTGCACAAGCACTACAAATTGTTCCACCTACATTGTCATCGGCATCATTTCTTCTGCCATAACTACGCCCTTCTTGGTGTGTTGTGGTATTGCCTTCATATGTTCTTTGTTGGGTGCTTTGTTGTTGAGGTGGATTCATCTTTTGGCAAACCTTTTCATAAACGCTCTTAAATCTAGCATTATCTGGTTCGATTTCCATAGCAACTTCTAATTGCTTTTTACATTCTTGATACCACCTTCTAGCATAATATACTCTTGCTTGATAGAAATGCCAATTCCCATCTCTATATGACATGCTATCCAAGAATCTTTGTGCTCTTTCTAAATCATTATTTTTTATAGCTTCATTAATAAGCTTGTAGTTGTCTTGATCATCTGCAATAGGATTATCTTGTTCCTTTAATTCCATTGCTTTTTGATAAGCATCATCAAGGAGAGTTAAAGCACGTGCAGCATCAGCCCCTTCCTCTCCAGGAAGAAACCTTTTCTCTTGCAACTCTTGTCTTTTTGCCTTATAAGCCTCGAGTATTTCTTGTTGAGATGCATTTCTATCTACACCTATTATTACAAACGGGTCGTATGACATTTATCTTCTCCTTTTAATAACTTGTTAATCTGCATTGGGATTCCTTTATATACAATATTGGATAGTACGCCCTCTGCAACCACCACATTCATTCTGTCATAAGCATCTGCCATATCATTGTATGTTGTATTCAATGTAAAGCTTATATATTCTTTGTTTTTCTCCAAGAAATCTACCTTATTCTCACATGGTCCGAACTTGGCAACGAATGGGTTATATCTCTTCTTTTTTGTATCTTCTTCCAAATCATCTATGGCGTCTAGTATGTATACTATCTTCCCTAAACAATATGTGAATACCTCTTCATCCTCAGTTAGTGGTCTGTACTTAGACATCATATCTTTTGTGACATCTCTCATAAGTACGCCCATAGTATCTGCTACCATATCTATACTATCTGAGTTTTCTTTTTCTAACTTTGCAAGTGCATCAAAACATTCGTTCATACACTTATCTACGTTAGGCATTCTCTTTTTGGCAGCTCTTTTTCTAGATGCAAGTCTTGCTTTTACCAACACTCTTCTCTTCTTGCCATCTTGTACATCATCTTGTGCTTTATAGTAAATCAATAAAACACTTAAATCTGCAACAGCCTTTGATATCTCATCTACACTAGCAATTGGTCTTTTGCTTAGTGGATGTATCATACAATGAGAATTCTTTACATCTATTTCCTTGTTCGCAAGACAATGTAAAAGTGCTGAGTAGAATGCTGAGTCATAGTTTACACAAAGTCTTGTTACAGGTGTTCCTGTTCTTCCTAATGCAACACAGAGTCCGCAGTAGTATGCTCTAAAGGCCATAAAGTCTTTAACATACATATTCGCTTTATCTGGTATTACATATCCAAACATATTCTCTTAGAATTGTACAAGTCCTATCTTCTTTTGGACCTTTCTTAATGTCTTCATTGCAATATAGCGTGCTTTCTCTGCGCTCTCTTTTGCAACTTGTTGTAGATATGCTTTATCTGCTAGATATTTTGCAACTTCACTTCTTATTGGAGCAAATTTTGCAGCAACAGCTTCTCCAACCTTAATCTTAAAGTTTCCATAGCCACTGCCTTCAAACTCTTTCTCAACTTCTGCTACCGATTTTCCTGTTACGCAAGAATAAATAGTAATAAGATTACTAATTCCTGGTTTATCTTCTCTCATAACGATTTCACTACCACTATCTGTAACTGCTCTCTTGAACTTTCTAATAATGGTGTCTTCATCATCTATAATAGAAATAGTTGCATTTGCATCTGGATCAGATTTAGACATCTTAGAAGTTGGATCTTGAAGTGAGTAAATCTTTGCACCTGCTGGAGCAATATATGGTTCTGGAACCTTAAATACGTCTCCGTAGATATTGTTGAATCTTTCTGCAAGATTTCTTGTTAATTCAAGATGTTGTTTTTGGTCTACTCCAACTGGAACCAAATCACTTTGATATATAAGGATATCGCAAGCCATTAATACAGGATAATCCAAAAGTCCCATATTAATATTATCCTCATGCTTTGCACTCTTTTCTTTGAATTGAGTCATTCTTCCCATTTCGCCAACGTAAGCATAACAATTTAATATCCATTGTAATTCGCTAACTTCTGGAACATGAGATTGGAAGAATAAAAGTGCATCTTCTGGATTAATACCACATGCCAATAATTGTGCATAGAAACTCATGCTAGCTTGTCTTAATTCAGCTGCTTCACGTCTAACTGTTAATGAGTGTAAATCTGCTATAAAGAATATAGAATTATACTCTTTTTGAAGTTTAACACAGTTTTGTACTGCTCCCAAATAATTACCTAAAGTAATTATACCTGTTGGTTGGAAGCCTGTTAACAATGTTTTTGGTTTTTGTTCAATAATGTCTGCCATAATATATCCTTATTTTTGATTGTCATCTGATATAAAGTTCATTACTGCTTTTAATGTCTCGTCTCTTTCTACTACTGTTGTATGACGAACTTTCTTATCTCTTAAATAATATAAACTCTCTGGGCAAGGTAATCCGCTTTGGAATTGTATTTTGCTCATACATTTATAATTATCTCTTTCTGCTCCACCAATTGCAGAATATACATCCCTTGGGAACTTATATGGACTTGCTGTTGATAGAACTATTGTCTTAGTCTCATCTTCAGTCTCGTCATAATAATCTGTGTATACACTTGCAGCAACGCCAGTGTGTGGATCCATAACGTATCCGTAACTTTCAAAGAATTCTCCAATTATTTCTTTGGTTTCTTCTTCATCTGCCCAACCACTTTCAAATATTCCAGAAGATAAGTCTATTTTATTTAAATCTACACTAAATACTCCTGTTTCTTTGAGGTCTGCATATATCTTTGCTATCTTTTCTGAATCTTTCCCAAATATATCATATAAATATCTTTCAAGGTTAGAACTAATTAAGATATCCATGCTTGGAGACATTGTCTTATAGAAATTTCTTTGGACATTATATTCTCCAGTATGGAAGAAATCTGTTAGGATGTTATTTTGATTAGATGCAATTATTAGTTTGTTAACTGGCAATCCCATCTTGTATGCATAATATCCTGCAAGAATATCTCCAAAGTTTCCTGTTGGAACAACAAAGTTTACTTTGTCTCCCAAATCTATTTGTCCTGTTGAAACCATATCTGTATAAGCAGAGAAATAATATACAACTTGTGGCAATAATCTTCCTAGGTTAATGGAATTTGCAGAAGACATTGTGATGTTTAGCTTTGCTAAAGTATCTATTGCGGTTTTATCATTGAATATTGCTTTTACTGCTGTTTGTGCATCATCAAAGTTTCCCTTAATGCCAGCAACGTGTACATTGTCTCCTTCTTGTGTAATCATTTGGAGTTTTTGCATCTCGGATACACCTTCGGATGGATAGAAAACTATGATTTCAGTTCCTTCTACATCTTGAAATCCAGATAATGCGGCCTTTCCTGTATCTCCAGAAGTTGCAACAAGAATCAATGTCTTATCATCTCTTCCTATCTTCTTTTTGGATGCAACAAGTAAGTATGGCATAAGTGTTAAAGCCATATCTTTGAAAGCACATGTTGGTCCGTGCCATAATTCCATAAAGAATAACATTTCATCAATCTTTACAACAGGACATGGATCTCCATCAAATCTTGAATATGCTTTTCTTGCATAGTCTAAAAGTTCCTCTTTGTCGAATTCATCCATATATAGTTTCAAAACTTCTGCTGCTCTTTCTGGATAATCCAATTCTGCAAGAACATTTATAAAGTCTAATCCTACTTGTGGATACTCTATAGGAACAATAAGACCACCGTCTTCTGATATACCTTTGACGATGGCTTCACTTGCTGTGAATATTTTGCTCGAATCTCTTGTGCTTGTATACTTCATATTATACGTACTGTTTTAACTCCTCTGGGAAGTCTGCTGGGTCTGCAGAAACTGTGATTACAAACTTCACATTGGAACTCTTTGCAATCTTTCCAAGTTCTGCATAGAACTCTCCCATCTCTGGGACTTTCTTTTTGAACATACGGTGTGCTCCATCTATATATAGGGTTTCAATATCATAGTTTGCAGATAAGATTCCCTTGATGAATGCAACTAGTTCAGGTATTTCTATTGCTCTATCTTCACCATCCTTAAGAACGGATGCATTGATTATTCTAATTTGATAACGGAGTTGATGTATGAGTTCATCTGTATCTGTGATAAAAACTATATCACCTTTTGCTGTCTCGACATTGTCATTTGCTTTATCAATAATTATCTTTGTCTTGCCAGTTCCTTTTGATCCATAAATCAATTCTATCATGTTTCTTTCCTCCGTATAGATGTTACCATCCATTTTCTTTTTTCTTTATTTTATAAGAAAAAACACTTATTTTCAATACCGAAAAAAGTACATTAACAATTATTCATCAATATTTTCAAGTAACTTATTTTGAAGTGCTATTTGTAATCCTTGAATCATTTCATCAAGATCACCAAGCATAAATCTATCTAATGAATATAAAGTTAAGCCTATTCTATGGTCTGTTACTCTGCCTTGTGGGAAGTTATAAGTTCTAATTCTTTCACTTCTATCTCCACTTCCAATTTGGTTTCTTCTGTTCTCGGCATACTCTTTGTCATTTTGAGTTTGAATCATATCATAAACTCTGGATCTTAAAATAGACCAAGCTTTTTCTCTATTCTTCATTTGGCTTCTTTCATCTTGGCATTCAACAACTATTCCTGTAGGAATATGTGTCATACGAATAGCAGATTCAGTCTTATTAACGTGTTGTCCACCAGCACCAGAACTTCTATATGTATCTATCTTTACATCTTCTGGTTTAATGTCTACTTGTATATCTTCAACTTCTGGAAGAACAGCGACTGTAGCTGCTGATGTATGAACTCTGCCTTGAGACTCTGTTTCTGGAACTCTTTGGACTCTATGAACACCACTTTCAAACTTAAGTTTGCCGTATGCACCATGTCCTGATATTGTATAAACTGCTTCTTTAATGCCGCCTAATTCTGTCATATTGGAAGAAACTTCTTCCATCTTCCAACGGTTCTTGTCTGCATAGTGCTTATACATATCTCTTAACTCAGTTGCAAAGAGTGCTGCTTCTTCTCCACCAACACCTGCTCTAAATTCAATAATAACGTTACTATCTTCATTAGGGTCTTTTGGTATTAAAGCAATACGGATTTCTTCTATATCCTTGTCCATTTCCTCTAAGAGAGTGTCTATTTCTTCGCTAATCATTTCCTTCATATCTGGATCTGTTTCGCTTGATTGTTGCTTAATGCAGTCATCATAGTTTCTCTTATGTTCTAAGTATTTATCGAAAACTTCTACAATAGGAGTTAACTCACTTAATTCCTTTGAGTATTTCTTAAACAACTCTTGGTTAGATACTACCTCGCCTTTGCTAAGTTCTTCACCAAGTTCCAAAGCTCTTGCCTTTGTCTTTTGAAGTCTTTCTAATAATTTGTCACTAATTTTCATTATTTCTTAATAATCATAATACGGTCTATGCCGTTATAATCTTTCTTAATTTCAATCTCTTTTCCAGCAAACAACTCTTTAACTTTTTCAGATTCATCTATTCCTAATTCGAGAATTAGAGTTCCATTATCATTAAGATAATTTTCATATTCTGCTGCAATTTTTCTATACACATCTAATCCATCTTTGCCACCATCTAAAGCAAGCATAGGTTCAAAGTCCTTAACTTTCTTTTCAAGTGTTTCAATATCTGCACTTGGAATGTATGGTGGGTTGGATACTATGATATCGAACTTCTCGTCTTTAACTGCATCAAACAAGTTTCCTTCTTTGAAGTTAATCTTAAGACCAAGTAACATTGCATTATTCTTTGCTATCTCTAATGCTGCTGGAGAAATATCGCTTGCGGTAACTTCTGAACCTTCTTTCTTTGTTGCAACTGCTATAGCAATAGCACCACTACCTGTACAGAGGTCTAAGACTTTACTACCTTCTGTATTAATTGCAACTTCTGCAACAAGTTCAGTTTCTGGTCTTGGAATAAGAACATTCTTGTTAAGATTTAATCTAATGCCATAGAACTCTGTGTATCCTAAAGCATATTGAAGTGGCGTACCATCTTTCATCTTTTCTGCGATTTCTCTTGCTTTTTCAAATTGCTCTGAAGTGAGCATGAAATCATCTACGAGTTCTGTTCTCTTCTTGCCAGTAACTTCAACAAGTAACCATTCAATATCACTATCATCTGCTTCGGTTGCTATGAACTTTAATCTTTCCTTTGCCATCTTAACTGGTAAACGAATGCTAAAGTTTTCTTCTGGCAAGGATGGATCTGCATCCATTTCTTGTACCTTCTTAAATGCTGCAATAGCTACCTCTGCCATTTCATCTAATGGTTTTCTAGTTGTTAGTTTTTGAAGTGCAACACCAGGAGATCTTAAGATTCTAAATAGTAAATTGTCTGATTTTGCTAATAACTTTAATAGTTCATAACTAATACCTGCAACAACTGGTATAAATATCAATTTACATGGAACCTTAATTAAAGCATTAATTGCACTGGAATAATGTAACCAACCTAATGCCGTTAAAGCCCAGTTGATGAATACAAAAACAAGAATACTAATAAAGATTACAAAGAATGTAAATGTTGTTCCACAACGTGAGTGGAATGTGCTTTGCTTTTGTACGTTCTCAACTGTTAACTCTAATCCGTGCTCATAACAGTTTATAGTTCTATGTTCTGCACCATGATACATAAATACCCTACGGATATCTTTCATAATGCTAATTGAAACAACATAACCTATAAAAATTAAGAGCATTAGTCCACCTTCAAGCAAACTATAATAAAGTGGATATAGTCTGTCTCCCTCTAAGGTTTTAAGGGCTGCTGTGGACACGACATTTGGTACAATAACAAATAAAGCTACGGCAAAGACTAATCCAATGATTAGCGAGAAGAACATAAGTATTTTCATTGGGTCTACTTTTAATTTCTTAGAAGCCCATTTTTCAAATTTAGAAGGTTCTGCATAGTCTCCGTATACTTCAGCTGAACGCATTAATGTACCCATACCTTGTCCCAATTGGGATACAAGATTTACAACTCCACGTATAAAAGGAAGTCTAAAGAAAATATTCTTTTCTTTTGGACTCTTAATACGTCTTGTTTCAAAGGTAATTTCGCCAGCTTCAGTTCTTACAGCTGTTGCCATGCTGTGTTCACCTTTCATCATTACACCTTCAAGAACTGCTTGTCCTCCAATAGATGTACGACATACTGCCTTTGAATTCTTACAACTTTTTTTCTCTTTCTTTGCCATAATGTAAAAAAGGCAGGAAATATTAAGTTCCCGCCCAATTCATTGTTCTCTTATTTGCCGAGATTGTAACGCTTGTTGAACTTATCTACTCTACCACTGGTATCAACAAGTTTTTGCTTTCCTGTGAAGTATGGGTGACACTTTGAACAAATTTCAACACGGATTTCATTTCCTGCAACTGTTGAACCTGTTTCGAATGTGTTTCCACAAGCACAGATAACCTTAACTGTGTGGTAATTTGGATGAATACCTTCTTTCATTGCCGTCCTCCTATATCTTTTGTGGGTGTATTCTCTTGCCCACACGTACCTCCTGTACGCATATGACATAAGTGATAACTATAATATATCAAAGAAAAATAAGTGTCAAACGAAATTATATAGAAAATATTTCTATAAGAGTTGTGCTATTCGGCATCCTTAGCCACTATAGATAGTAATTCCTTTCTAATTACATCAAGCTCCGGATCAATTAGACTCCTTTGCATAGCGTCCTTTTCAATCTTAGTTTTATATACAATCTCAACTGGATTATTAGCAAACACGTAAACGTTATCTGCAGCAAGCAAACACTCATCAATTGCATGTGTAACAAATATTACTGTCTTTTGTTCTTTTCTATTTAATTCAAGTAGAACTTTTATTAGTTTTGATTTTAATGAAGTGTCTAATGCTTTGAAAGGTTCATCTAGTAAAATTACATTGCTTGGGTATAGGAAAGCTCTAGCAATTGCTGCTCTTTGTATTTGCCCTCCACTCATCTCTGCAACATACTTCTTTGCACAGTCTTCAATCTCTAATAGTGAGAGCATTTTTAGTATCTTTTCTTTCCTTTCTGTCTTATCCTTAATTTTGGTCTTTAATATCAAATCAAGGTTTTTATATATCGTAATTGTAGGGATTAACCTATCTTTTTGGAAAATATAGCTAACTCCATCTTCAAGACCTTCTATACTTCCTTCATATGGTAAAATGCTTGCAATTGAGTTCAAAATTGTTGTCTTTCCAACACCGCTTGAACCCAAGATTACATTGACTTTTTTCTCCTCAAATTCAATATTAAATGAGTCAAAAATGACCTTATCTTCGTATCTTACATTTAGGTTTTTTACAACAACATTACTCATCTTGTTTTCCTCCATATGAACTTAGATAAGGACACTATTCCTTCAAGAATAAATGCTATTACAATAGATGCAATAGTCCATGCTAGAAGGTATTCCATATCGAAAATATTTTGAGCTTGCTTGATACTTGTTCCTATACTCATTGGAATGGATGTAAGTATTTCAGATGCAACCACAACCTTGAATGTTAAGGATAATGTAGACTTGCTCATATCAAATAAAGTTGGTGTAACACTTGGAAGATAAATACTTAAAATTCTATCTATTGGTCTTACTTTATATATTTTTGCCATTTCTATAAGATCCTTATCTACATTCTCTATTGCGCTATAGAAAGCTGAGTAAAGAATTGGGAATGCAATTAAAAGACCAACAACAATAGCAAGTTTATCATTTGCCATAAATGCATACATAATTAAGATTACAGCCACTGTAGGAGCTGCTCTTAATATTGTAATTATAGGCGCCAATACTTTATTGATAGGCTTACAAAGATTTCCTAAGGACGCTAGAATCAACGCCAAAGCAAAAGAAATAACAAAACATATTAAACTACGCAATATAGACCACCCTATATTAACCCAGAAATACTTCTCTCCGAACATTAAGAAAAATGTTTTTAGAGTAATTCCTGGTTCAGGTAGTACTATTGGCTTATTATATGCCTTTGCACAAATAGCCCAAACTGCCAGCACTAAAGCTAGTGCCAGCAATGGGTAAAATATATTTGAGCAAATCTCTAATGCTTTTTTGTTAATCTTAAGTTTATTCATTAGAATAAAAGTGCCTTCTTTTCTGTCCAGTTTACATTTGGCATAATCTTAGACAAGAAATTGATTATCTTATCTTGGCTTGCAATATTAAGTCTTTCACAGTTAACTGCACATCTCTCTATTGCTCCTGCTGGGAATGCTGCAGACTCATATAAGTTTGCTTTAGCATATGCTGTAACTGCATCTTTATTATTTAATACCCAATTTTTGCTTTCAGATAATGCATTAAATAATGCTGCCATAAATGTACCGTTGTTTGCCAAACTTGCTTTTACGAACAATCCGGCTTGTGGATATGAATCATTGCTTGAAGTTGCTGCATTATATAATGCTTGAATATCCATTCTTGCGTTGTATCCTGCTTTAGCAGAGAGTGCTGTTGCTGCTGGTTCTCCAACTACTGCATAATTTGCACTTCCACCTTGAACTGCTGCATTTGCTGCTGCGCCATCTGCTGCCCAAACAATCTTAACTTGATCTACGGAAGGATCTCCCTCTGTTACAACAGTAATATTGTTTGCACTAAGAATATAAGTAAATGTTAAGCCTGGAACTGCACCTTGTCCGATACATGCAACTGTCTTTCCTTTAATATCATCTAATGTAATAATATTGCTTCCATCTTTATTACCAATTAAATAAAGGCTTCCATCTACTGCAATACTTACAAGCTTATATGGAGCATTCTTGTTTGCAATTAAGTTTGCACCAGCGTTAATAGGCATAATTACTATGTCTGCCTTCTCTGCTGCCATCTCTGTTGCAATGTTTGCTGGAGCAACAACATCATACTCAACGTTGAATCCATCTATCTTTTTGTTTTCTGTAACCATATGGCAAATTGCCAATGCTGGTGTGCCTTCTGGAGCAGCAACTCTAATAGTTACTTCTTCTCCGCCTTTTTTGTTGTTACAAGCAACTAAACTAATAGCTAAAACTGCTACTAATGCTATAACTAAAACAACTACTAATAACTTTTTCATTTTTATATATCTCCTATTTAATTATTATTCCATTGTAACTGCAAGAGCAGACTTAACAGAGATGTTTTCAAACTTACCAAGTTTACCTGTTAAAGCTGAAATTCTCTCTACTGTTCCCTCTACTATTAACGCTATTGCATTAATTCCTTCTCTTGGAATTCCCATTCTTCCAACGATGATATCTGAGAACTCTCCAAAGATTGCTTGCATTGCTAAAATTTCTTCTTTGTTCTTTTGAGTAATGACTATCCCAACTACGCCTATTTTTTTCATATTTTCTCCTTTACCCAAACAAAAAAGCCACCTTTTACAAGATGGCTAGAAATATACCTTATAATAAAGTAACTTATATGCGCCATCTTACTCTCCGAAAACTCATTGATTGGGATTCGTGTATATAGTTTACTCTTCCTTACCTATAGTGTCAATCTTTTATAAAATAAAAAGCACCAGTATTAAAACCAGTGCTTTTATATTAACGTTAGTTGCTATTATCTAAATATCTTTGCGAAAACTGGTATTACTAACAACATCTTAAATAGATTTAAGTTTTTGACTTTCTCTTCAAGAACAGCCCTATCTGGATCTATTTGTTCTTCTCCATCATCGTGAGTTACCCAGTTTGAATTTGCCATATCCTCTAATACACCAGGGACATAAATCTCTTCAAAGTACTTTGGCATACATGTATCTGCTACGCGTATTGCTTGAGGTATTAACTCATCTTTGATTATGCCTTCTAAAAGATTATATACGCTAGTAAACCATGGGTCTGTATTTCCATCTGGAATGGTTGCAATATGCTTTAATTCTTCTGATACAATTCCCATATCTGTTAACATATCAACAACAGTGTTTACTCTGTAAGTAACATCTTCCTTTTTTACACTATCTAATGTTAAGAATTTTTCATATGTCTTTCTAAGGCCACCCAAACCGATGAATACTGCAGTCAATGGTCTAGATAATTTATTCATCATTTCATCTTTTGCTTGTTTAATTTCTTCTGCAGTTTTGCCTTCTGTGTCTACATCAAAGTATTTTCCTTCATTACCAGAATCCATAACGAATTCCAAGAAGATATAGATACAGCTTGAATAAATATCTCCAGCAATGTTTTTATCTATTGTATCAATGAAGTTAAGACTATATTCCTTACTTTCTTCAACAGTATCTCCAGTATTCTTCTTATATTCCATAAATGCTCTAGCCATTAAGATATATGCATTTTCTTCATATGATTTATTTGCCTTTATAAAATAAGTGATTATATCATCTATGAATGTTTCATCATTCTCAAATACTGTCCAGCAATTTAACAAGAGATCTGTTAAGATAGGTAGCATATCCATAATTGTGTTAACGTATCTAACCATATTTAATGCACTATAAACGATTTTATTCTTAGCAATAAATGTATTTGTTATTGATGAAATTCTATCAAATGTATCTTTTAATTTTTCAACATCGTCTACATTATCATCAAAGTACATATACATATTAGCAAGTTTTATTCTTATAGAATCTAAGAAGTTAAGAATATCATTCTTTGAAAGGTTAGACATTGCACCCTTGCCACCATCAATAACACTCTTAAATTGTCCTGTAGAAAGCAAGCCGCCAAAATCAAAGACCGTTTCGAACAATACTTCAAATCCAGGTTTACCTTCGTCCATAGATTGTAAGAGTTCCTTTTTAACCTCTCCAGAGAATGTGTTGACGATATATTCTCTAGATCTTTCTAAGTCTGCGATTTCTTTTTGAATGCTAATTCTAGCTTTGTCTGTAACCTCTATATCTGTTCTACCTGGATTCAACAAATTATTACATTTTTCAATAGCTGCGGTATAAACAGTTTGAGCATTATCTAACAAACTTGTGATTATAGCAAAAGTCATAGATGCTGTTTCTTGAGCCAATAAACCGCTACTGCTTATAAAATCCAATATAAAGTCTGTTGCACTAAGTATTACTTCTTCTTGCTTTTCATCTGCTGATGAGACTGCATCTTCCTTCTTTTCATCTCTCTTTTTTAGTTCACTTTCAATGAATGCATTTACAGATTCAAGCTTCATTGTTCTTAATCCTGAGTGATTTAATGTATCTACAAAGAACTTCGCCCAATAATAGTTTGATACATATTCTCCTGCATCATCTAAAGAAACGATTTCTTGGTCTGTCATACTACTATTCCAGTCTTTTGATGCAACCTTCATGATATTGTTCAACATTGTATTACAAGATGCTTCTCTTGCTTGTGCATCTTTTTGAGTATCTCTACTCATGTCTTGTTGTTTCTTGTTACAAGCTGAAAGCATAGCTAATGCTAAAACAACTAGACTAAGGACTAATACAACACAAATTATTTTTCTTACGTTTTTCTTCATTATCTTGCCCTCAACTTATATCCTTTCTTGTATGCAAAGATTAATGGTATTAATGCATAGTATGCACAAAGTGCAAATCCTACAACCACTATAACCCATAAATTTTGTATGAATGTTGGCCATGCAATTTCAAAGTATAATCCGAATAATGCAATAGCATTAAGTAATGCTGCAAACAACGCAAATACAGTTGCAACAGAAATTACAAATGTAATTATTGCAACCAAGAAGTGTTCTAATAATTCAGACTTGAATAGCATCTTCTTAGACATACCTGCGCACATAAGCATTTCTCTTTCAGTAATTCTAATTCCATGTGCAACCATATCTGAAGAACTTAATGAAACGGCAATCATTATTAGAATAATGCCAGCCAAGATACCAATCATAGCAAATACATTATTTAAGAAGCTGATATCAAATTTAAACATATCTATTAAAGCTGCCGCATAGTAGTTATGTTCTCCTGCGTATTTACTTCTAATAATGTTAACAACATTTTGAGGTGTGGTATCTGATTTTGTTGTAATCATGGTATTATTTGTCTTAGCACCAAAAGTATCTAGCAATGTCTTTGGTCCCATTACTAAATAGTTGCCTGTAAATAATGTTGAGGATAATATGCCACCAACTTTTACAGTTTTTGTTTTACCATCTAACGTAATATTAACTTCCTCACCCTCACGTATGTTGTATAATCTTTGCATTGATTTATCTATAAAGACGTATCCATCTTCATCTAGTCTTTGCATTACAACTTCTTTTGGAGTAATAAAACTAAAATCAAATGCATCTATTACTTCTTTAGATCCAATTAATCTTGTTCCTTTTTCTTTGGAACCACCATTATAACTAATCTTTACTTCGCCCCAATATACTTGGAATACGCGGTCTACACCTTCTGTTTGTGAAAGAACCGGGACGTCATCTTGAGTTGTATTGGTTACAAAAACAATATTCTTAAAGTCATTCATATAGCCAGTGAAAACTGAAGTTGTCATCTTCCAGATTGCAAACATTAACATAATTGCAACCAAGCCAACAGATAACAATCTTCCTGCTGAAACTGTTTGTTTATTTCTTGTAACAGCAATAGCAGCTAACTTTAATGGTGCTTTTGTATCTTTATGTTTAGCAAATGGTTTAACGCATAATTTCAACACGATTGGCATTAAGACTGCTAATAACAATATTATTAATACCAAGGACAATATGCCCATAATTCCATATAAAGGACGTACTGTAAATCCTAAAATAAATGTTACTGCTGTTAATACCGCCAAACCGATTGGGACTATATACGTTAATGGAGTTTTCTTTCCTGAATCTACAACGTTATCTCTAATGGTTCCTCTAAATGCCTTTAACATTGGGTAACTACCGAATACCATTGTGAGAATAAATCCAACAATTAAAGAAACAATTAATTTCCATGCAACAATCTTAAATGTCTTTAATGTTCCTGCAAGTGCAAAGAGAACAACCGCATGTAAACCTGTAGCAAATCCTACACCCAAAATAACACCAAGCAATCCTGTTATAGCAAGTTCAATTAAGAATATTCCTGCTATTTGCTTTTTGCTTGCACCGATAATAGACAACTTTGCAATGTAATCTCTCTTTTCATTTGTGGATAATAACAATATGATTGCTATGCCAAATACGGCAAGAATCATAACAGCTACACCAACGATTTGAACTGTTGCAGAGAAATTGGTTGCACTTTGTCCAATCTTTTCATAGTTAATACTTTCTTCAACTATAAGATTTTCAAACTTTGGATCTTGAGCAAGAATCTTTACAAGATCGCTATTTGAAACACCTGGTTTTGCTTTGATATATAAGTTGTTATATATTTCTGTCTCTGAACCAATGATGATTCTTGAAATACCTTTGACGTTGGCTAAAACAACAGGTATACCCCTACCACCAAAGTATCCTTCATCTTCTGCAATAACCTTAACTTCAAACTTATATGGGACATTCTTTGTGCTTACAAATGTAAAACAGTCACCTAAGCGCAAATTAAAATATTTTGCTGTTGTGTATGAGATAATAACATCATCAACATTTTTGATATCATCCATACTACCATACATTGGTCTTACTTCGTTAAGACTATCTAATTTGCCTTCTTGGAATCCTCTTAATGATACGTATTCATCATTAAATAACCAATAGAATTCCAATGATGGAGAAACATCTTCAACCTCTTCATGAGCTCTTGCTGCATCTATTGTTATGGTCTTGTCTCCATTTGGAGAATACTTAATATGTACACCATACTCCGTTCCAGTATTTGCAATAGAGTTTCTACTAATGTAGTCATATATTGCACTCTTAAAAGAAAGGATTAGGAATACCGCTGCTATAGAAATAGCAACAGCCACAACAGTAGCTAATGTTCTCCAAATCTTGGATATAACATTTTTAAACGCTAGTTTCGCTATCATCTACTTTTCCATCCTTTACTCTTACTATTCTGGTTGCATATTCAGCGTGTGCTGGAGAGTGTGTTACCATAACTAATGCAACTTTTCTTTCTTCATTAAGCTTCTTTAACATTTCCATAACTTCTTGTCCTCTTTGACTATCCAAAGCTCCTGTTGGTTCATCTAAGAATACAAGTTTAGGATTGCAAACTATTGCTCTAGCAATAGCAACCCTTTGTTGTTCACCACCACTACATTCTCTTGGAAGACTATTTGCTCTCTTAGTGATGTTAAGATAATCCATTATTTCTTGAACATACTCTTTGTATGAAGATTCCTTTTGTCCATCTAAGGCAAGAGGAAGAATAACGTTTTCATAACATGTTAGGTTTGGAACTAGGTTGTGGAATTGATATACAAATGTGAAATAAGTTCTTCTCATTTTTGCCATTTCATCATCTGTCATCTTAGTAATATCCTTACCACAAATTTCTACAGAACCCTCTGTTGGTGATTCCATTCCTGCGAGGCAATATAATAAAGTAGACTTACCACTACCACTTTCACCAAGGATAGCAACGAATTCGCCTTCATCTACTCTAAAATCTATTCCTTTTAAAATTTCTGTTGGGACTGGCTTCTCAAATGTTTTTTTGATGCCCTTTGCTAATAAAATTGTTTTGTTTTCTTGTAAATTGTTGTCTTCCATTGAATTGTCTCCTTTTAATATCTTTTAATTTTATCTAAAAAAAATTAAATATTCAAGAATTTATTTTTATGTGTTATAATATTGTTATGAACGTAGCACTTTTAACATTTTCAATGATTTGTTTTGCTCTAACAATACCGGCCGTAGTATTGGCTTGTATTTATGATTACAAGCAACAAATGATTAAAAAAACCATCTTTAAAGGATTGGCATCTTTATTCGTTGTCCTTGGATGTATTTTTGGATTCTGTGCAGACAAAATTGGATTCCCAACATTTAGAACGCTCATTTTAGTTGGAACAATTGCAGCGCTTCTAGGAGATATCCTTCTTAGTGAGTTTGCAAAAGGCAAAGCTAAGGATGCATTTAGCGCTCTTGGTCTAATTTGTTTCCTTGCAACGCATATCTTCTATATTTGTGCTTTCCTAATCACACCAGCGGCAGTAACCAATTATTTAGTATTTATGCCTGCTCTTGGGTTAATCTTAATAATTACATTAATTGTTTTGAAGATAGCTCAATGCCCTAACTTGATCACATATATTGGAATAGGACTATACACAAGCGTAGCTTTCCTGATGGTTGGATGTACAATTAATTCTATCGTTCATGGTGGTATACCATATCCATATGTTGCATTTATTGGTGCACTATCATTTATGGTAAGCGACTTTATACTATGTTTAATAAACTTCAATGAAAAGGTAAAAGCAAAGAGAAATATATTATTCCCTATTGTCCTTGCATTATATTACATAGGACAAATATTAATAGTTTGCTCAGTGGTATTCTTTTAATGGATTACGAAATTAAAACGGTTGAAGATGAAATAGAATATTTAAAAGGATTGGGTTCGTTTATAAAGCCCAAACTTTTATTACATGCTTGTTGTGCTCCTTGTTCAACATATTGTGTAGATTATCTCTATCCTTACTTTGATATCACCATATTTTATTACAATCCAAATATTATGCCTTATGAAGAATGGGCAAAAAGAGGAAAGGAATTCGAGAAACTATTAGTCAAATATCCAGAAATAAAAATTGTTATACCAGATCAATCCAACTCAGACTTCCTAGAAAGGGTTAAGGGATACGAGAAATGTCCAGAAGGTGGAGATAGATGTTCTATATGTTTTAATATGAGATTATCCGAATCGGCAAAGTACGCAAAAAATGGATTTGATTTCTTCACCACAACTCTAACAGTTAGCCCACACAAGAATGCATCTCTTATAAATGAGATAGGACAACAAGTAGCTCTTTTAAATGGTGTTCATTATTTAGACTCTAACTTTAAAAAGAAAAATGGATACCTAAGATCCATTCAACTTTGTGCCGAGCTTGGCATTTATAGACAAAACTATTGTGGATGTAGATTAGATTAATTTAGAGTAAATCTCCTCTGCATATCTTACAGTTTCCATAGCATCTTTGGCATACTTATCTGCGCCCATCTTTTTTGCATAGGATTCATTTAATACTGCTCCACCTACAACAACCCTACACCAAGGTGCTTCTTTTTTAAGCATAGCAACAGTTTCTTCCATTGCTGGAACAGTAGTTGTCATTAATGCAGAAAGACCACATAATGGAGCATGGCGCTTTATAACCTCATCTACTATAGTTCTTTGTGGTACATCTTTACCTAAATCTATTACATTGAATCCATAGTTTTCTAGCAATAGTTTTACAATATTTTTACCAATATCATGAATGTCTCCAAATACGGTTGCAATCACAAAGTCACACTTTACACTACTATTTTTAGTAGAAGAACCGTCTTTTATTGCATCAAACGCTTGTTTTGCAGCTTCTGCACTTATCAATAATTGAGGTAGATAAATCGTTTTATTTTCATACTTTTTACCTACTTCATCTAGTGCTGGAATAACCTCTTCATTAATAATATCTAATGCAGATTTTGATAATAGTAATTCTTTCGTTTTTTGCTTTGCTTCATCTTTCAATCCAATAATAATTGCTTCAGATAATGACTTAACATTAGATATATTTGCGGCCTGATTTGTGGCCTTATTGATAATATTCGTAATAAACTTTTTGTATTCTTCTTCACTCTCTTTGCCTGCTTCTACATTGAATGAACATATACTATCCATTACTCCCTTTGAGAAAGGATTAATAATTGCCGCGTCTAGCCCGTTTTGAAGTGCCATAGTTAAGAAAGCAGCATTAACACTCTCTCTATCTGGCAATCCAAATGAAACATTGGATATACCTAGAGATGTATTACAGCCAGTTTTTTCTTTAATTAGTTTTAAAGCGTTCAAAGTCTTATTGCCGGCTTCTGGATCTACACTCATTGTCATACAAAGAGTATCAAAGATTATATCTTCTTTCTTTATTCCATATTTCTTGGCTTCTTCTAAAATCTTTAGAGCTATTTCATATCTTCCTTGCGGAGTATCTGGAATTCCATTTTCATCCAAAGTTAAAGCAATAATAGCTCCGCCATATTTCTTTGCAAGTGGGAATATTGCCTCCATGCTTTCTTTCTTTCCATTAACAGAGTTAATGAGAGCTTTACCATTATATATTCTCAAGCCCCTCTCCATAGCCTCGACATTAGATGTATCTAGTTGCAATGGAAGGTCTATAATCTCTTGTAATTTTTGAACTGTCTTTGGAAGAACTTCTTTTTCATCTATATCTGGAATACCAACGTTTACGTCCAACACATCCGCACCACATTCACTTTGAGACAATCCTTCATTGAGAATATATCCTATATCGTTTTCAATAAGTGCTTGTTTGAATCTCTTTTTGCCTGTTGGATTAATTCTTTCTCCAATAATTAATGGCTTATATCCAAATCTAGCTTCTTTTGAATTAGAACATATATGTGTTAGTCCTTTATATTCAACCTTTGAAACTGGCTTATCTTTTACAAGGTCTACCAATAACTTGATATACTCTGGGGTTGTACCACAGCATCCGCCTGCAATTCTTACACCCTTTCCAACCATATTGGAAACACTTTGGGCAAAGTCTTTAGCAGATACATCATATACTGCTCTTCCATTTTCATTCTTAGGAATACCTGCATTAGGCATAAAAATAACTGGCAAGGATGAAACATCTAACAACTTTCCTATAACATCTTCTAATTCTTTTGGACCAAATGAACAGTTTGCACCAATAGCCTCTACGCCTAATCCCTCTAACATAC
>CAMVBZ010000012.1 GCA_947165815.1 uncultured Clostridia bacterium | reverse complement strand
AAAGAAATCTAAATATAGTTTTCTTAATGTTTCTGAGTTCATCTTTTCACTCATTTTCTATTCCTCTTTTTCTAAAAATTCTAATTTTTCTATATGGCAACCCAAGGACTCCAACATATTAAATGTCTTATTTTGCACTATTGTCTCTTTAACAGATTTAGTAAATGCAAGAGCTACCTTTCCGTTTGCTGTTACTGCAGCAAGATTAACTGTGGCATTTTTAGATACATTCAAATTGAATATAACCTTATCTACACCAAAGGAATCATCTAAAGCAAGTAATCCCATATTGCTAAATATTATAGTTTGTCTTGACTTTAAAAACAACCTAGAAAACCTACTAACAATAATTTTTAAAAATAATGGTGTTATTTTTAGCGTAATAAGTCTTTCGCTTCTTACAAGTGTAGAAATAATACGTGCCATTTTATCTTTTTGAGCCTTGTCTTTTAGCTGCTCATCTGCCATCTTTATATAGTCTTCTAAAGTATAACTTGGATCTGGCTTTACAATAATCCTAATAAAATGAACAAAATTTCTAACGGTAATGCTTGGGAATAAATTCCTAAGATTAATTGGAACCATTAATACAATACTCTTCTTTTTCTCTATATGTTCCCTTGTCCTTGCAATTGAATACATCAGTACCCCAGAGATAAATGCAGTTACTGTTGCGTTGTATTTTTTACACAATGCCTTAATTTCTTCTTGAGCAACTACTACACCTTCTGCACTTTTATGTGATGGAGTACCTCCAAGTAATATTGGTTTATCTCCAAGAAGGTCTTTTAAATTAACATCTTTAAGTTTTATTGGCTCATATACCTTATGAAAATAATTTTCTACTTCTTCTTCTAATGTTGCAGTATCCAAATCTCTAACATTTTTTAAATTAGGATTAAGACCAATGGCTTTGGCATAATGTGCAAGCATAACCTTAATGAACTCCATAGCACCGGAGCCATCACAAACAGCATGGAAGAAATCTATAACAATCATTTTACCTTTGTATGCAACTCTAATGTTATGTCCATTGTTTTTCTTTCTATCTATTGCTGCAAGAACTGTATTATCAAATTCAAAGATAGGCAACTCAGTATCTATATGCTCAAAATAATGCCAAAAGAATCCAGCCTTAAGTTTAACACTCATAGAATGGAATCTTCTTAAAGCAGCATTGGCACTATCTTTTAATACATCAGGATTAACATCATCTTTCATTATGACAGTATATCTAAATAGGCTCTGATCTTTCTTGGTATTAAAGATTGGATAGAACCTTGATGATGTATCTAATGCATACGTTGTCTTCTTATCTTTCATAATATAGTTATAATAGTTATTATATAGTAATAAGTCAAACAATATGACATAAAATCAGTTTTTTGAATTTTTAAAAATTTTGTCGATTTTTTAAACAAAAACGCACTTTAAGTGCCGATTGTGTTGCGTAAAGTCAATTTTTTTAATAATTTTCGAGTAAAATTATGTATTCGCAAGGCGCATTTGTTGGCAAATAATTGGTTCCAACATTTGCACGTCTAAATGTAACTCCACCAACTTTTTTCATTAGATTTGAGCTATATAAGTTATCATCTTCTATGTTATGATATATCATTATTCCTTGAGTATCTGTATCTTGCAAAGTATCTATTCTTTTAGCATAAAACATGCCATCAAATTGATCATATTCATATTTCGAGATATCTCCTACTTCCACCATATGTATGAGTAATTCGTGCAATGTTTCATACTCTGCACTTTTTAAAAATACCTTATCTCCAATAGTTAACTTAACTACGCCTACATCCACTTCCTCACCCGGTTCATCTACTTCCTTACCGCCAGGCCCGTATGAGCATGAGCACAATAAAAGCATACTACTTAATAGCAGTATTAAAACGGATAATGTTAAATAAAAGTGCTTTGTTCTCATACCTAGATTTTAACACGTAGCACCAAATAATGGCAATATTAGTAAAATTTGTCGTTTTAAGTTTTGTAAACTTAATGGCACTTTCGTTATCTTGACTTATATTTTATACACGTGTATAATTACACTTGTATATTCTAAAAGAAAGGAGATTAATATATGTATACAAGATGTCCTAGTTGTAGAGCCGAAATTAGTTTCGAGCCACCAAGAAATCTTGCAAACCTTCCACAAGGATACAAACATCGTATTAGATGCCCTAACTGTGGTGTGACTATTAGTGTTAAGATGCCAGATTCTACTGCTGTAGCAAAAACAGCACCAACCTATTCTTATCAAGATCCAGATCAACAAGGATATGAAGAAATCAGAATGGGAGAAGGCACAGTACAAGATAAAGGCGAAGCAAGAGATATTGTTAAAGCAGATAAGAAATCAAAAACAAAGAAATGCCGTCCAAGAAGCATTGTTATGCTTATATTCAGCTTAATCTTTGTTGCATTAAACGTACTTGCTTATCTCGATGTACAAATACCAAAAGTCAGCGATTATATTTCATGGCAATATTTCAATGGAATTAAGGTCATTGAAAACATCATAAATGATGCGGCTGGATTTGCTGCAGGATTCTCAGGTGGAGATATGGTTTCTTTAATTGGAACAATCTTCTCATTAATCCCAGCATTAATCTTCATACTTGCAGGTATCGTTGCTCTTATGAACTTAATCGGATTAATTATTGGCAAGTATGGCAAAACATTTAATATTATAATGATAATTATAGTATTACTTTTAAGCGTAGCATTCTTCGTAGTTCCTTATATCGTAGTATCTAAGGGATTAGCTGGACAAGGTGCAACATTTGGATTCAAAGATTACTTCGATGCAATCCTCGGAAAGTACAACTTCCCACCAGAAGGTGTAACATGGACACCACAAAGAACAACAGAAATTGGAGAAGCTTGTGCTCAATTCATCGAACTTGAAGACCACACATACAACCTTATGCACTTAGTAGTACCTGGACTCGGATTTATCTACTTCGTTCTTGGTATCGTTGCTTGTGCAATTCCAAAGAAGAGAAAAGAAAAGGTCGCAGAATAATACGATTAATCTTATAAAAATTAAGGCTCTGGTTTAAACTGGAGCCTTTTATTTATGGTATGGAATATGATTTAAAATGGTCTCTGCCCTATATATTTGTTCTAAGAGCATTACTCTAAATAATTGATGAGGGAATGTCATATCCGAAAAGGATAACAAAAAGTCCGCTCTATTTCGAACCTCATTAGACAACCCGTTGGAACCACCTATAACAAAAGATATCTCTGAAATTCCTTCATTTCTCTTACTTTGTAAGAGTTTTGCAAAATCATTGGATGTATATTTCTTTCCTTTTATATCTAGAGCGATTATATAGCCATGTGCTTTGCTTAATATACTCTCGCCTTCAATCTTACATTGTTCTTCAATACTCTTTCCTTGTGGGGCTTCAGGGATTTCTATAACTGTCATTGCATCAAATCTTGATAAGCGCTTGAGATATTCTTCACAAGCTGATACAAAATAATCTTCTTTTAATTTTCCAACTGCAATTATATTTATTTTCATCTCATTATTCCCCATACAAGTGAGAATGCTGTGGCAATTACTCCAACAATTATTATACCACTAATTAATACTTTGTCTGCAATGGTATATGCACCCTTAATGCCAGATTGTTCTAATAGCATTCCCTTTGCTTTTGCATCCTTTCTCATCCTATCTAACATGAATATTATTAAAACAACGCATAGCGTGAATACCAATACGCCTATAATATAACCCCAGAATGTTCCGGTGAAGAAATTGTATACTTTGTCATATCCTATTTCAAACCAAGTTGTTTTCTGATATAAGAAGTCTTCTAGTACGTTCAAACCATTGTTAAGCATATGGACCATCATGCCACAAACGATAGATCCTGAATAATATGTCACACATCCCATTACAATTCCGTCTACAAACGTATAAATGGTCTGATATATATTTTGATGCATTAATGAGAAAAACAGAGATGTTATTACTATAAGTAATATGCCTTTCTTCTTTCCTTCCTTTAATCCTGCAAATAACAAACCTCTATGCGTGAATTCTTCAAAGAATCCTGGGAGCAATGCTGTAAAGGCTAATTCTTTAAACAATATACCAACATTATAGTAATCTGTAGATGTAGAGGCTCTAGAATATCCAAACATACTAAGGAATATGCTCCATATAGTAACTATACAAACGGAACAGAACATCATAAGTATGGTTATAGGAAGTGTTAATAATAAATGTGTTCCTTTTGGCTTTTTAAAGCCAAATTCCTCAAAAATTACAGGTATATCTAAAAACTTTCCGTGCTTATTAGTAATAAAATAAAGAGTGAATGGCATGACTCCAAAGATTAGCACTTGAACTATTAAAGTCCAAATATCACCAGAATCCATTAAACTACTACTTCCTAATCCTAAAGCAAAAGCAACCCTAAGCAACAGCGTGCAAAGAATTACTCCAAAATATATAAATAGTACGGAAGTGCTTTTTCTCATCTAATAATACCAAGGATTAAGGCAATAACCCATTCAACAGATACAATAATTAAGGCAAGCCAGAAACTAATCTCCTGCATAAATGGTCTTGGCCCGACATAGTCTACTTTAGATAAATCAAAGAGTTTGCTATTTAGATTTTTCCAACCACGTTTTGTAAACAAAGATCCAAAGAAAATGAACGAATCTTTTATAGGGTTGGACTTCTTTTTATCTTCTGCATAGGCAGTTATTGTAAAGTCATCTGTAACTATCTTATATTCTCCGTTATTTCCACCATTTTTACCGGATTTAGAAAGCCTGTAGAAGAAATATAATAGGAAAATTAAAACTATAATTCCTCCAATTGAGATAAGAATATCATAAAGAGGCCACATATTTCCGAAGTTTATATTATTTATTTGTGGAATATATGCTGTAACAAGAATGCTAATAAAGTTATTTAAGAAATGAAGTATTATGCTTGGCCATATAGAATCCGAGATAATGAATACAAGCACTAAAACAACCCCAAAACAGAATTGGAATAAGGTTTGATATGGATTTCCATGCATAAGCATGAACAAAAGACCTGTCATGGCAACACCAAACCAACCACCACGAGTAGCTATGCCATTATATACAGTTCCTCTCATAAAGAACTCTTCGCCAAAGGCAGGAATAATAGCCATTATTATCATAGATAATACAAATACTTCTGGAGTGAAGTTTGTTGGAGCAGTAACACTGCCATGGAATCCCATAACATTTAACAATCTAATAAACATTGTTGTTAAAGGATAAAAAGCAACTACGCAAAATACAGCAATGAATGGAATTAATATAAATGATACTGCTCTAGGTCTAGTATTAACTCTTGCTATATATAAAAAGTCGCATTTTTTTAATTTAACAAACAAAAAAGCCGAGAAGAAGAATCCTATCGAACCTATTGGATATGCAATCCATGTGCCAATATTCATTCCACCAAATGATCCGATGTTTTGCAAAGCAAAAGCTAGAATGTTTTGGAGAACTGTGGTGACAAATACTCCTATAATAAATACAAATCCGCTTTCGTTTATAGATAATTGTCTTCTCATAGTATTTCAAACAGTTGTGTTGAGCAATCTTGTGTTGCCACAGACACATTAGTATCTCCTAGTAATTCTTTTTTACAAAGCCCGTTATATACAGTATTGTATGCAAGCTCTGCTGTATTGTTTTCTTTTGATATATGTCCAAGTATTAATTGTTGTAGGTTTCCATTGGTACTCTTAATATTGCAAGAAACATTTAAGGATACCTCATTGCATATATGTCCTCTAGTACCAAGTATTCTTTGTTTAAGCCATGCGGGATATGTTCCTTTTCTTAACATATCTATATCATGGTTTGCTTCAAGCAATAAAATATTACTATCTCTAATTGCATCTAGCATTCCTTTTGTAACAACTCCAGAGTCTGTTGAGATACTTACTTTGGCATTTTCGTATGTGATGGAATATCCTACTGGATCTACCGCATCATGAGATATATTAAACGGATTTATATGCAAGTCTCCGATGTCAAATCCATACATAAAATTTAACACATCTCCAACTTTAACTATCTTTTTGTTACGATTAAGTATGCATTTTAGTGTTTTATCGCTTGTGTAGACATCTGCGAATTCACTAAATTTATCTATAGATTGTATGTGGTCACTATGCTCATGTGTAACCAAAACTCCAGACAAATCTTCTGGTACTAAGCCTAGTTTTGCAAGCTCTGTTGTAAGTCTTTTTATGGTAATACCAGCATCTATTAATACTGCTGTATTATCCGACATAACTAGGGAGCAATTTCCACTAGAACCGCTTGCAAATGATATAAACTTTAATCCCATATTAAATAACTGCTGAAGATCTTTCTATTTCATCTTCTGCTAAATCTTCCTTCTTTCTATTTACTGCAGCAAGGATAATGATGAACATAAGCTTTATAAACATTAGTGCTACAACAAATATCTGTACAGCATCCTTGTTAACGTTGAATTGACTCTTTGCAATATTCATTACAAGTGCAACTAATGTAGTAACAAAAGCAAGCAATGCCATTGCAACGTGTGCACCACCAGGATATCTTCCGCTTAACAATCCTATAAATGTTCCTATTGCAGTTAAGCCACAAGCAGCAAATGCTACCATATACAATATAATATATATTATTTGTTCTATAGCTGGACTTGTATTTCCTTGTACCCAGTTTGCCAAATCTCCAATTGGATCTAGTGCATTTTCACCTAATGCAGAGAAAATATTTGGTACGAAGTGAGCAAGTATGAAGTATGCAACTCCCACAAGAGCAAATGCGAGAGTAAATAGAGAGAGCAAACGTTTTCTAACCTTAGCTTTTTGTTTAGCTTTAGCAATATTTTGTGCCTCAACCTTCTTAAACTCTGCAGAAGAACCTTCCCCAGCGTATTGAGCAGACTCATATCCGGCGTTTTCGCCTGGTCTTCCTTCTGTTTTAAGTACATCTGAATCTGATGACATATATGGAACTACTGCCAAAGGAACTATAATTGGTTGTAATTGTACTGTTGTATGCTTTGGTGCAACAATAGGTACAGGACCACCAGTTCCAACAACCTTTGTAAAGGTTGTTTCCATACCAGCATCTGGAGTTGCCTCGCTATATGCCTCAGTTTCTAGTTCTTTTTCTCGTTTTTGTTGCTCTTCGAGTTCTTGCAGTCTCAACAACTCTTCTTTCTTCTTGCTCTTTTTTGACATAACGTACCTCTCTGTTTAGGTTATGTATTATACACCATGTTTTAAATATCCAGATTTATCTGGGTTTGCTATTCTTAGTATTATTGCTATTATTAAGTTCACTACAGCAAAGGCAAGGAGTGTGAAATATTCAGATTCATAGAACTTATATATAAAGTCTTGAATGAAATCTATTCTAGTTACTCCTATAGCATTTACACCGACCAATGCCATAATGAAAACTATTAATACTGTTATTAGATAGAACATAGCAGATGCAACGTATCTTACGGGTCTTACACCACCCAATATTGCTATGAACGATTTGATGAAATTTGCCAACAACCCTATTATTCCAAGGAATAATATCATTGATGGAATCATACCCATCCATATTGTCTTAAGTGTTGCTGCATCTTGTCCTATAGAGTTTTGTATTGCTTTAACCAACGAGCCAAATACATTGTATTGTTGCAAGGAGAAAATAATTGGTTTAGAAATATTTAATCCAAACGAACCCAATATAAATGGCAATGCAACTGCGGCTGTAACCAATAACATAATTACACCAGCAAATATGTTTCTATTTCTCTTAGTTCTTCTAATTCTCTTACTTTGATCTCTCTTTTTTGGTTGGAAATCATCTATTGTAGAACCAGATGAACCTTCTGGACCAGAAACCTGTCTTAATTTAGGTTGGAACTCAAATGGCTGCACTGCCTTAGGAAGAACGTTTGTATCGCTCTTCTTTACTGGATCTGGTGCAAGCCTTAATCCGTTTTCATCTACCGGTACCATGACCGATGGATCTCTATATGGATCATATTGTTCTGGCATACTAAATCTCGCTATCTCCTGGTTTTACTTCTTTTGCTCCATTTGGTTGTTCATTATTTGCCTTTGGAGTTACTGGTTTCATTGTTACTTTTGGTTGATTAAATCTATCTGTAGGTGTGTACTGCATTAATGGTTGTTCTTGTGTTACATATGGCACAAATGCAACAGGTTGAAGGATTGGTGGCATTTGATATGGGTCTCTTCCATAATACATATATGGGTTTTGGCCTTGGAAATTATTAAATCCATTAATATTTTGCCCACCATTTTGTACTCCTGGGGTACCATATGGCATATTTCCTTGCCCAAGTTGAGCATTTCTGTTGTAATCTTCTGGAATTTCTGTATCTACATCTACAGGTTCGAACTTTCCTTGTGCAAATTCAGAGAATGTTGGGTTTGGATCTGGAGAAACATCTGCTTGAGGTGCTTTAATTATTTCAATATTCCTCTTTACAGCCTTTGCTTGAGATATTTTACCCTTATTTAAAAGGATAATACTACGTGCTTTGTTTCTACCACAGTGTGTACATGCAGCAATATCTGCAGGATTAATAGTTCCACAAACCGGACAAACATAAGTAGCGCCTTCATATGAATCATCTGAAACAGCACTACTTGGATCTGAATAATATATTGCGTATGATTTTAATGCTTGAGATAATTTCTTTAATTGAGCAACATCTTCTGGACCTAATTCATTTAATTTATTTCTATATTCATCTAAAAGTGCAGCCTTCTTATTTAACTCATCATCTGCGTTATGAATTCTTTCTTGCATTTCATTAATGAAGGATTCTTTTGTTGCTTCAAAATCTGCTCTTCTTTGAGCTATCTCTTTATCTATTTCCTCTAATCTTTCTTTCTCCATTATATCCAAGCTACGTTTTGCTTTTTGCATAGCGAGGAAGTCATCAGTAGAGTGAGTATCATCTTCCATTACTATTGGAGCACCACAGGAAACACAGTATTTAGCACCAGGCATATTTTCGGCGCCACATATAGCACATTTAGGTTTACGTAAACTTTCTAATATAGTTCCACAAGCAGCACAGAACCTACTACCAGCAGGATTAACAGTACCGCATTTTGGACAGCGGGCCTCATAACTTCTAACAACATCTGCACCACAACTTGGGCAATATGCCATGCCCGGTGATACACTGTTTCCACAAACCTTACATTTTAACATGTGCTTCCTCCACATTATTACTCTACTAATCTATTATTAATTATATATACGCGCACGTAAAAACACAATAAAAAACGCAAAAATAAAAAATTTTGTTAAAAAAATAACAAAATCGGCACTTTAAATGCCGATTGTGTTGCGTAAAGTCGATATTTTTTATTGCTACATTTTGAACGAATCCTTCAATGGGACTATAGAATTGTATGTATTCGTTTTCTTAGTCTTGATGAAATAACCCTCTCTCATGAACTGGAATCTAGTACCAACAGGGGCAGAATCTAAGTATTTCTCTGCCTTTGATGATAATACTTCTAAGGAGTTAGGATTAAGTCTATCCATAAAGTCTCCTTCGCCATCTAGGATTAGGTAATCAAACATATTAAGAGTTACATCACTGCAATCATTTGCATTTACCCAGTGTATTGTACCCTTAACTTTCATATTTGAATTATGCTCACCTGATTTAGTGCCTTCCAAGAACTTTGCGTGTACACATGTAACGTTTCCGTCTGCGTCTACGTCTGCGCCTGTGCACTCAACTATGTATGCGCCTTTCAATCTTACTATACCGCCAACCTGCATTCTGAAATATTTTGGTGGTGGGTTTAACATGAAGTCATCTTCTTCGATATAAAGTTCTTTTCCAAACTTACATACGTGTTTACCCTCTTCTGGTTTTTGAGGATTGTTGTCTATGAATACATCTTCCTCTTTTCCGTCTGGGTAATTATCTATAACAAGTTTAATTGGTTTTGTGACAACCATAACTCTTGTTGCATTCTCATTAAGGTTTTCTCTTACACAATGTTCAAGCATTGCGATGTCAACCTCGCTAACAGCCTTAGCTACACCAATTCTTGAGCAGAAGTCTCTAATTGCTTCTGGAGGATATCCTCTTTCTCTCATACCAGACAATGTGCTAAGTCTTGGATCATTCCAACCCCATACGATGCCTTCGTCTACCAAACGCTTTAAGAAACGTTTAGACATAACTGTATGTGTAAGGTTTAATCTTGCGAACTCAATTTGTCTTGGCAATGGTTTTGGGAAACCTGTATTTTCTACAACCCAGTTATATAGTGGTCTGTGGTCTTCAAATTCGAGAGAACAACAAGAGTGTGTAATTCCTTCAATAGCATCTTCAATTGGATGTGCGAAGTCATACATTGGATAGATGCACCATTTATCGCCTGTGTGTGGGTGTGATGTATGGCTAATACGATAGATAACTGGATCTCTCATATTGATATTATTTGCAGCCATATCTATCTTTGCTCTTAAAACTCTTGCTCCATTTTCGAATTCACCGTTCTTCATTCTTTCGAATAAGTCTAGATTTTCTTCTATACTACGGTTTCTATATGGGCTTTCCTTTCCTGGTGTATGTAAGTCTCCTCTGGAATCCTTAATTTCATCTGCTGTTAAATCGTCTACATATGCTTTACCATCTTTGATAAGCATTACAGCACATTCATACATCTTTTGGAAGTAATCTGAAGCATATCTTAATTCATCCCATTGGAATCCAAGCCATTTAATGTCTTCTTGGATTGTATCCATATACTCTGTATCTTCTTTAACTGGGTTTGTATCGTCAAAACGCAAATTACATTTTCCGTGGTATGTTTCTTTTAGACCAAAGTTAATGCATATTGCCTTTGCGTGTCCAATATGAAGATATCCGTTTGGCTCTGGCGGGAATCTTGTGTGAATAGCAGATACTTTGCCTTCAGCTAGTTCCTCATCAATAATTTCTTCAATAAAGTTCTTTGATTTGATTTCTTCCATAAGTTTTTGCTCAGCAATTAGAGCAACCTCCATGTAAATTTATATTTTGTGACCAAATTGATGTATAACCATCTTCATATACAAATCCAAATTTGTATAATTCTTTGTGGTCTCCTTCTAGTTTTAATAACATAGATGCACCTTGGTACTTATATAGGACGCTTCTTAAGAAGAAATCCTTGTCTCCAAAGGATACATCGTCTAAATAATAGATTTTATCTATTAAAGCTGAACCATCTGCTTGTAAAAAATTTCTAGCAAATCCAACTGGTTTTTCGTCATCTAGAAATAAAAATAAAACGCCACCTGGGTTATCATCTAATCCCAAAGTATCGTAGATTTTCTTTTCTTCTTCTGTACTCGTTATTAATCTTAAAGTTAACATATAGGAAATTGTACAAAACAGATAGTTAAAAGTCAATTAAGGGTTATTCATTATTTCAAGATAATGAATCTTCGGACGCATTTTGCTCTCCATCATCGTATTCAACACTAACCAAACAAAGTCCTTTTGCTGGCAATGTTTTTCCGGCTGCTGCTCTATCTTTTTGAGCAACTATTCTTCCAACGTCCTTTGGAGTAAGCTTGCCAATACCTACGTAATATAGCGTACCAGCCATTATTCGAACCATATTGTATAAGAAACCATTACCACAAACGGTTATGGTAACAACATTGTCTTTGCTTTCTACATCTACAGAATACATGGTTCTATATGTCTTGTCTTTTATGTTGGATCCTGCCGCCATAAAGCACTTAAAATCATGGGTTCCAACTAATTTTGTTGCAGCTTCTTTCATTGCCTCTACATTCATAGGAACTGTACTTCTATAATGTGTGTGTTCAAGCATTGGGAGCGGGAATCTGGAATAATAGATACTATATCTATATGTCTTTCTCTTTGCAGAAAATCTTGCATTAAATCCCTTTGGAGCAAATTCGCAGGAAAGCATAGAAATATCTTCTGGCAAACAATTATTAACCGAGAATGGGATCTTATCTGCAGGTATACCTGTTTCTACCTCAAAATGTATAACTTGTCCTTCTGCATGTACTCCAGCATCCGTTCTGCCACTTGCTGTACATTCTACTTCGCATCCAAAAACTTTTTGCATAGCAGTTTCTAGGACTTCTTGAATAGAAAGACCATTCTTTTGCCTTTGCCATCCAACATATTTGGTTCCGTCATAGGATATAACTGCTTTATATCTCATCATTTTCCTAGCCATCCTCCAAATATGATTCTGTCCATTTCAAATACCCAATAATATCTATCTAATAAAATCACAACCAAATAAGCATTCATAAATAGGAATGCAAGGAGGTCTCTCCATCCCATTCTATTTACTCTATATTTCGTTCTCTTATTCGTTGCATTATAGCATCTAGAGTCCATTGCAAATGCTAATTCATCTGCTCTTCTAAATGAACTTACAAACAAAGGAATAAGGATTGGAATTAATGCTTTTGCCCTTTTAAATAAGTTTCCTGTATCAAAACTTGCACCCCTTGCTTTTTGTGTAGCAACTATCTTTTGAGTCTCTTCAAATAGGGTTGGAATAAAGCGTAAAGCAATGGATAAAATCATTGCCATATCATGAATTGGGACCTTGATCCAACCTAGTGGTTTTAACAAACTTTCAAGCCCATCTGCAATGGCAACTGGTGTAGTTGTTAAAGGAAGAATACTTGCGCCTATAATTAACAAAACGAGCCTTAAAATAAGCTTTATGGTTGTATGAACTGCCGTATCTGTGATATGAAGCCTTTTCCATGCCCATAATACTTCGCCTTGATTTGACACGAATAAATTGATTACAGCCATGAGTACAATGATGAATAAAACACCCTTGATGGACTTCAAAATTGAACCAATTGGAACTCTCGCAAAAATGATTACAACAAGCAATACTGCAAAGGTTACCATATATCCAAAATAGCCATACCAAGCTTGGTCTACTCTATTGGTTGCATTAGATGGAATGAAGAATAATGCCACTATGAAAACTATTGTTAAAAGAAGCTTTGTTCTTGCATCTAATTTATGAACAAAGGAATTAGCTGGGTAATACTGTCCGAATGAAATATCTTTAAACATTCTTACCCTCCTTTATCCTTGCAAGTTCTGACACTAATTCTTCTGGTGTTACAACTTGTTTGATATCTACACCTTGCTTCCTTATCTCGTTTGCAATATATGTTGCAGTTGGATACTCAAGTCTAGTCTTTTCTTTAAAGTCTTCATGAGAGAAAACTTCGAGTGGCGTTCCGTTATATATTATCTCGCCTTTGAATAAGGCTATGATATGGTCTGCCTCTTTTGCTATTTCATCCATATTGTGCGTGACAATAATAATAGTTGGGCAAACTTCTTCTTTTAATTTCTTTACTAAAGCAAGAATATCCTCTCTTCCTTGAGGATCTAATCCTGCTGTTGGTTCATCTAAAACGAGAATTTTAGGTTCCATTGCTATGACACCAGCAATAGCAACTCTTCTCTTTTCACCACCAGACAATTCAAATGGGGATCTTTTTGCAAATTTTTCAAAGTCTAGACCGACAAGTTCTATTGCTCTGCGAACACGTCTCTCTATCTCAACCTTTTGAAGTCCCATATTCTTTGGCCCAAAAGCAACGTCTTGTTCAACAGTATCTGCAAAAAGTTGATATTCTGGATATTGGAAGACCATTCCTACATCAAATCTAATCTGTCTTAATTGTTTCTTGTCTTTTAAACTCTTGCCAAGAATGGTTCCTTCTCCATCCTTCATTTTAATTAATGCATTGAGATGTTGTATAAGCGTGGATTTGCCAGATCCGGTTTCACCAATTATTCCAAAAGTCTCACCTTCCTCTACAACAAACGAAACATCCTTAAGAGCAGTATGTTCAAAAGGCGTTTTCTTGGAGTACGTATATGTTAAATGCTTTATTTCAATTGCTGACATATCTCCTCCATAAGCTCGTTTAATGTGAGTGGTGCGGACTCAAAATTGAATCCGTTTTCATTTAATTGGTTTGCTATTTGTGCAGGTAATGGCAATTTTAGTCCTGCTTCATCCATAACCTTGGATGCAAATATTTCTTTTGGTGTACTATCTGCAATAATACTTCCGTTTTTAAGCACAATTATTCTATTTGCATGTGCAGCTTCATCCATATGGTGTGTAATATTGATAATGGTTATTCCAGCCTCGTTAAGTTTTTTAACAATGCTCATTATCTTTCTTCTACCTTTTGGATCTAACATTGATGTGGATTCATCTAGAATAATTACATCTGGACGCATTGCAAGAACACCTGCAATTGCAACTCTTTGCTTTTGACCACCGGAAAGCTTAGAGAACGTTCTTTCTCTATGCTTGTCCATGCCAACCGCTTCTAATGCTTCATTGACTCTTTCTACTATTTCTTCTCTTGGAATACCTAAATTCTCTGGACCAAATGCAACATCATCTTCAACAATTGTTGCTACTGCCTGGTTGTCTGGATTTTGAAAAACTATGCCAACTTTTTTTCTAACTTCAAAAATGGTGTCGTCATTAGCAGTATCTATGCCATCGACCAACACTGTTCCTTTAGAAGGGATATATAACCCATTTAATAATTTGGCGAGGGTACTTTTACCGCTACCGTTCATGCCAACTAAGGCCAAATATTCACCTTGTTCGACTTCAAAACTGATATTTTTTAATGCCCTAATTGTCTTTCCATCGCCGATTGAGTAAGAATAACTTACTCCACTTATTTTCAACGTTGACATGCGCCTATTATAACAAACTAGAAATTGAGTGGCAACAAATCTTTTAACCTTGTTGACTTTACTCGCGCTACAATTATATAATTATTGGCGATATATAATTATTTATATACAAAATTTGAAAATAAAAAGCGAATAATTTTGGAGGAAAACATCATGGCAAAAAAAATGACAATTGATGGCAATATGGCTGCTGCACATATAGCATATGCATTCAGCGATGTAGCCGCAATTTATCCTATCACTCCATCTTCTCCTATGGCAGAAGATTGCGATGAATGGGCAGGCAAAGGCAGAAAGAACTTATTCGGCAACACATTGAAAATTGCTGAAATGGAATCAGAAGCAGGTGCAGCTGGTGCAGTTCACGGCTCTTTAGCAGCTGGTGCATTAACATCAACTTTCACAGCATCACAAGGTTTATTATTAATGATTCCAAACATGTACAAAATTGCAGGTGAATTACTTCCTTGCGTTTTCCATGTTAGCGCACGTGCATTAGCAGCACACGCATTATCAATTTTCGGTGACCATGCAGACGTTATGGCATGTCGTCAAACAGGTTTTGCAATGCTCGCAAGTAACTCAGTACAAGAAGTTATGGACTTAGCATTAGTTGCACACCTCGCAACACTTAAGTCTTCAGTTCCATTCCTTCACTTCTTTGATGGATTCAGAACATCCCACGAAGAAAGCAAGGTTGAAGTAATTGACTACGAGGAAATCAGACCACTCGTAAACTTCAAAGAAATCGATGACTTCAGAGCAAGAGCATTAAACCCAGAACATCCACACGAAGCTGGTACAGCTCAAAACCCAGACATCTACTTCCAAAACAGAGAAGCTGCAAACAAATACTACAATGCAGTTCCAGGAATCGTAGAAGAAATGATGGAAAAAGTTTACAAGATCACAGGCCGTAAATATGGTTTAGTTAATTACTATGGTGCACCAGATGCAGATAGAGTTATCGTTATCATGGGTAGCGGTGCTGAAGCAACAGAAGAAACAATCGACTACTTAGCAGCTAAAGGACAAAAAGTTGGTGTCTTAAAGGTACACCTCTATCGTCCATTCCCAGTAGACGCATTAGTTAATGCATTACCAAAGACTGCAAAAGTTGTTACTGTATTAGACAGAACAAAGGAAGCAGGTTCTCTTGGTGAACCACTCTACTTAGACGTAGTTGCAGCACTCCAAGAAAAAGGAGTAGCAGTTAAAGTATTAGCAGGAAGATATGGTCTTGGTTCTAAGGAATTCAACCCATCAATGATTAATGCAGTATATGAAAATATGGCATCTAAGAACCCAATGAATCACTTCACAGTAGGTATCATTGATGACGTAACAAATTCTTCTCTTCCAATCAAAGAAAAGATCGATGCAGCACCAAAGGGAATGATTTCTTGCAAGTTCTACGGACTTGGCTCAGATGGTACAGTCGGTGCAAACAAGAACTCAATTAAGATTATTGGTGACTACACAGAAAAATATGCACAAGGTTATTATGCATATGACTCCAAAAAATCCGGTGGTCTTACCGTTTCTCACTTACGTTTCGGTGACACACCAATTCGTTCAACATATTTAATCGACCAAGCAGACTTCATCGCATGTCATAAATCTTCATACGTATTAATGTATGATATGGTTTCAGACCTTAAAGAAGGTGGCACATTCCTCCTCAACTCAATTTGGGATCCAGAGGATATGGACTCACATCTTCCAGCAAAGATGAAGAACATCATCGCACAAAAGCACATCAACTTCTATACATTAGATGGTCTTGCAGTAGTTAAGGCATTAGGCGCAACAAAGGGTGTTAACACAGTTATGCAAGCAGCATTCTTCAAGCTCGCAAACGTAATGCCATACGAAGATGCAGAACGTTATATGAAAGAAGCTATCAAAGCAACATATGCTAAGAAAGGTGATGCAGTTGTACAAATGAACTGGGCATGTATTGATAACGCTATCACATCCTTGAAGAAAGTTAACTATCCAGAAAGCTGGGCAACCACAACTACTGGTGCAGAACCAATCAAGATGGCAGATGACGAATACTTCAGAACATTCGTAGCACCAATCGCTGCACAAGAAGGCGACAAGCTTCCAGTTAGTGCATTCGATCCAGCAGGATTTGTTCCAACAGGAACAACCAAGTTCGAAAAACGTGGTGTTGCAGATGCAGTTCCAGTATGGGATGCAGATAAATGTATTCAATGTAACCGTTGTTCACTCGTTTGCCCACACGCAGCAATCCGTCCAACACTTGCAACAGAAGAAGAAATGGCAGGAAAACCAGCAAGCTTTGTAACAAAGCCAGCAACATCTGCAAAGGGATATCAATTCAGAATCCAAGTTTCTCCATACGATTGTACAGGATGTATGAACTGCGTAAATATGTGTATTGCTAAAGAAAAAGCTCTCACAGCAGTTCCAACAGCAAAAGCAATTGCAGACGAAGCAGCAAACTGGGAATATGCAGCTTCCTTAAAGGAAACAACAGCTCCAGTAAACCAAACAACAGTTATCGGTTCACAATTCAAGAAACCATTATTCGAATTCAGTGGCGCATGTGCAGGCTGTGGTGAAACACCATATGTTAAACTTGTTACACAATTATTCGGTGACAGAATGGTTGTTGCTAACGCAACAGGATGTTCTTCAATTTACTCTGGTTCTGCTCCAACATGTCCATACACAAAGAATGATAGAGGCGAAGGTCCAGCATGGGCTAACTCATTATTCGAAGACAATGCAGAATTCGGTTATGGAATGCACATTGCTTATAAGCAAAGAAGAGGCGTTGTAAAAGAAAAAGCTGAAGCACTCGTTGCTAATGGTGGAATCTCAGACGCATTCAAGGCAGCATTACAAGAATGGTTAGATGCATTCAACAATGGACCAGCTTCCAAAGTTGCAGCTGAAAAAGTTAAAGCATTATTAGCAGACGAAGCAAAGAGCGGCAATGCAGATGTATTATACATCCAAAAAGCTGCAGACTGCTTAGTAAAGAAGTCAATCTGGATCATCGGTGGTGACGGCTGGGCATATGATATTGGTTACAATGGATTAGACCATGTTATCGCACAAAATGAAGATGTAAATATTCTCGTTCTTGATACAGAAGTTTACTCCAACACAGGTGGTCAAGCTTCCAAGTCTACCCCAACAGGTTCTATTGCTAAATTCGCAGCAACAGGTAAGAAGACAAAGAAGAAAGACTTAGCATTACTCGCAATGGACTATGGTTATGTTTATGTTGCATCTGTAGCAATGGGTGCAGATATGAACCAAGTTGTTAAAGCAATGAACGAAGCAGAAGCATACAACGGACCATCCCTTATCGTAGCATACGCACCATGTATCAACCACGGTATCAGAATGGATAAATCTCAACTCGAAGAAAAGAAGGCAGTTGATTGTGGATACTGGCTCAACTTCCGTTACAACCCAGCATTAAAGGGAACAGATAAGAACCCATTCACATTAGATTCTAAGGTTCCAACAGGAGACTACCAAGAATTCTTAAAGGGTGAGAACAGATATGCATCTCTTGCAAAGATTAACCCAAGTGTTGCTACTACACTCTTCGAAAAGAACGAAGAAGAAGCTAGAGCAAAACGTGAGTTCTACGCAAGAAAGGCTGAGAACAAATAATTAAACTAAATTAGTAATTTGTCCCAGTCTAAATGGCTGGGGCATTTTATACACTTGAAAATATGGCTTTTGATATAGACTTAGTAGGAAAAATAGGATCTATGGCTCTCATAGATAGAGAAAGTAATAATATTAATTATAATATTATCGCTAGACTTTCTCATGAACTCAAACCAGGAATGGTATGGGTAACTTCTGGTGCTGTAGAAATTGGCAAGTTAGACTATTATGATAGATTCGGAAAATACCTTGATGACAACTCAGAGGACGCCAAAACGGACTATGCTGCACAAGGACAACCAATCTTAATGAATGCTTATCGTCAATTTATAAATAGCAAATACGCTGTTAGACAATTACTTGTTGAGCACCAACATTTTAATAATGAAGAAAAGAGAAAACACCTCTATGATTTCATTATGCGTTGCCCTGCACAAAATGCTATTCCTATCATCAACTACAACGATGCAGTTAGTTATGAAGAAAATAGAAAATGGGAAATAAATAACCTCAAAAACAAAAAGGAAAAAGTTATTGAATGCATAGATAATGATGAGACAGCTTCTCAAATTGCTTGTCTTGTAAAATGCAAAACTTTGCTTATTCTAACCGTGTCAAATGGTATTTATTCCAACCCAGAAGATAGTTCTACACTCATTGAAACCATCTCTGGAAACAATATAGATGAACTATTAGAGAACATAACGAAGATGCAAGAACACTGCTCTGGTGCTTCTAGAAAGGGAGCAAATGGTGCAAAGGCAAAACTTGAATATATCAAGGAACCTGTAAAGAACGGAACAACTGTTTATATAGCATCCTCCAAATACTTAATAAGCGACATTCTTTCAGGAAACGCTCCTTGCACAAGAATAGGTCTATAACATATTTCAAAAACCAATAATTCAACACTCAAGGCTTATGCTTTGGGTGTTTTTATTTGAAACACCCAATAACTTGTACAAAAATTTTATATATTATATAATAGGTAGTATTATGGATAGGACCGAACTAGATTATTTATTTACTAAATTAATGCACGGTGATGAAGACGCTTTCGAGAAAATTTACAAAGAAACAAAGCGTGGTGTCTTCTCTTTTGTCTATTCCATTTGTCATGATTACTACACTGCAGAAGAAATGATGCAGGATACTTACATTAGAATCCGTTCTGCTATTAACACATACAAACCAGGTGGCAATGCTCTTGCCTGGATGTTCACTATTGCCAAGAACTTAACTTTAAACGAAATTGCAAAGAGAAAGAAGGAGGTTCCAACAGATTTAGAAGATCCATCTCTTGGACCAGCCATGTCATATACAATGCCAGAGGAAGAAGACCAAACTCTTGTAAACCTTGTTAAGAAAGTTCTAAACGAAGAAGAACAACAAATTGTTATGTTGCATGTTATCTCTGGATTCAAACATAGAGAAATAGCAGAAATGATGAAGAAACCATTAGGCACAGTACTATGGGCATATAACAACGCATTAAAGAAACTCAAAACAGCATATGAGAAGGAGATAGGAGATGAGAAATAGCGATTTCAAAAAGAAATTGAATCATGAGTATGAAAAAATTACTCCTGATGTCTATTCAAAAATTAAGAAGGTACCAATAAATCGTTTATTGGAAATAGATTCACCAGAACAAGAAAGCAGAAAAAAAGTTGCTTTAGCTTTGGTGTGTATTGCCTTTATAATCCTAGCTGTTTTAGTAGTTTCTTTATTCTCCTATATGATAGTCCCAGGTGCTTCTGCTCCAACTTGCGAATATGTTTATTTCCAAATATATCACACAAAGAATGGCGAAATGAGTACTACACCTTATGGTGTAATAATACAAGATAATGCGGAAAAATATGTCGTTTGTCTAATGAATGAACAAACAGAGACGTCTATAAATGTTGAGAATGTTAATATCAACAATCTAGCAGAAAAATTAGGTGTTGGAAATGGAGATGCTCTTGTCTATTCTGTTATAGCAATAGACTCAAGACAAGCAGATGATATGCTCTCCAAATTCACATACTCACTAAGTACATATGTTGCCAATAAAGGCATTACTATACAAGCAACTCAAGCATCCTTGCCTGTAACTACAGCCCATATGGTAACTTATATAAATGGCTTGAACAAAGGAATTTCCGTAAGCAATACAGATTCCATTGAAACACTCATGAACTCTTATGTTTATGTGGCAAGCAAAAGCTAAAAATAAAACATACTGGAGAAACGTATGAAAAAGAATAAAACACTGTTACTAATTATGATACTTCTCATCTCACTTTTGATGGTGGTATTTGTAGCTTGTAACAAAACAAACAATGTAACACCAGGTGAAGACCCAGGCGAAGACGAGCATGGAGATACACCAACCGTTACAACATTTACTGTATCTTTTGATACAGATGGTTCTAGCATAGACTACCCTTCTCAAACCGTTCCATATGGCGGAACTGCAACCAACCCAAATGGCGGAGATGTTTCCAAGAATCCATATAAACCAGGATACGAGTTTAGATATTGGGGATATTTAGTAAGTGGCAACTATACGCAATGGAGTTTTGCAACTAACACTGTTACATCCTCTATTACTCTTAAAGCCATATATGGTGCAAAGTCTTATGTACACACATTAGATTTAAACAACACAGATCCAAACTGTTCTTGTACACAAGAAACATATGAATCTACATTTGGACAAGCAGGAACAATGCCTGTACCAACTTGTAGAAATGCTTTAGGCGAAGCAACAGACCAATTCCTATATTGGTACTATTTAGATAGTGGCAATAAAGAAGTACGTTTCTCATATTGGGTATCATATGTACAACAAACTGCATCTAGTTCTTATTCATACAACACCACATACTATACAAGAAATGGTGTAATGTATTCTGTACCAGCAGAAGGACCAACTAGTGTTGCAGACTTTAGCAAACCAGACATTAAATACTATGTACAAAGCACTCTCCAAGAGGCAAGCACATACAACCTAGACAAAACATTAACACTTAAAGCTAAATGGTATTCACAATTACCAGACACTGTTATAGAAAATGATCCATTATCTGCTCATACAGTTACTTTCATTAGCAATGGTGGTACAGACGTTGCACCAGTTGTTGTTAAATATAGCAGCACTCTTGCAGAACCAACTGCACCAACAAAAGACGGATACGAATTTGACGGATGGTATTTAGGTGAAGAAAGTTCTACTGGAACTATTGAATATGAAGGCAAAAAGTATGTCATGAAAGACACAACCTTCGATTTCGATATCGGTATTGGAGATGCCTCTTTTGACACAGTTAAAAAGGACACAGTTTTAATTGCAAAGTGGACAAAGAAAACAGTTATTAATAATGCATCAGATTGGCATGATTTTATCACATCAATCAATGAGGCAACAGAAGATCAAAGAGCTGAAGTTGAAGAAATACTTTCTGGCACAATTATCATTAATAATGATATTTCCCTTAATAGTTCTTCTTATGCCTTAATTAGTTCTAAGATTGCTCCATTTAGTGGAAAGATAGATGGACAATGGGATGATAATGGTGAATTAAAGAATCGTAAGATTACTATTTCCCTACCAAACTACATTCCAACAGCAAGCAAGGTTGCATTATTTGAAGAATTCTCAGGTCTTGCAAAACATATAGACATAGTTGCGGAAATATCATTAGATTCATTAGATACTAATGATGCAACAATATTTGAAGGACTATCCAACAAAGGATTCTATTTTGCAACATTTGCCGCAAAGACAACTGGAGCAATATTCCAAGACGTTAATGTAAATGCAAATATTACAGTTACAGACACTGCTGTAAACTCATACGCAGATTACTCTATAACAATTGGTGGTCTTGTTGCATATGCAGATAGCACAGAATTTACAGCAACATGGAATGCAAATGGATCCATTGTTGTTGAAGATGGAACAAACAAAGGATTAACCGTTGGTATGTTAGCAGGAACAGCAAATAAGTGTTCTATTAGCCAAGGTTATATCTCACAAGGAGATGCAGAAGATGGTATTACTATCCAAGTATCTTCTAGTGGTATTGTTTATGCTGGTGGTTTAATTGGAAAAGCAGACTCCTCTTCTCTTAACACAATCCATTTAGTATTCTCTGAATCCAAATATGATTCTGGAAAGGTTGTTAATTTAACAGCAACATCTACAAAAGACGTTTATGCTGGAGGATTCATTGGACATTCTCGTTATACAGCTATAAATTCTTCTTCTCTAGTTGGTACAACTAGTGTAAGAAATACAATAACAGGAACATCATCTCAATCTGCCTTCGTAGGAGGGCTTGTAGGATTAAATGAAGGTACTATCGTAAATTCATTCGCAAGAGAGTTTAACGTTCTTTCTACCGCAGCAGACAAAGCCTACGCTGGTGGTATTGCTGGTTCCTGTGTAAATAGTTCAACAACAGTTAACTGTGGTAAGATTGAGAACTCATATGCAGCAACATTCACTGCTGAAGACGCTTCTCAAATAGACTCTGTAAAAGCAAAGGCAACAACAGCAGAAGGCAAAGCATATGCTGGTGGTCTTACTGGCAATTCAAAGGGATGCTATATCTCAAAGTGTTTTGCTTTCGTTTCAACCTCAGTTGATGTTTCTGCAGGTGGAGATTACATGCTTGGATATATCACAGCAATTAGAGATGCATCCTCTACAGTAACAACTTGTTATACGGATTCAACATCTGGATATGGTGATACACTCAACCTTTATCCAAGAGTTGCAATGCGTGTTACAGATACACAAGGCACATACACATATAACTTCCAAGATGACAATGACCATTTAGACATTAACAAGCTTACAACAAACGGAGCGACATCTGTTACATACACACAATTCAGAAGTGGTAGGTTCGTTTATGAGAATATGGGATGGCCAAATGGAACATGGAAACTTTATGATGTTGTTGAAGGAGTTAACGTATACTCTACAACAATCCCAGAGTTAAGAAATTAATTATTTATAATTAACGCAAATAAAAATAGGAGGACGAAAAATGATATGATACCTCCAAGGTGGACACTTGAAAAAGTAAAAGCTTTGGAGGTTTTT
>CAMVBZ010000011.1 GCA_947165815.1 uncultured Clostridia bacterium | reverse complement strand
ATTGTTTTATATCTTTCATATCTCTTAAGAGATATTTCTTTTCCAACGTGCTTTAGAACCTCACAATCTGGTTCATTAATATGTGTACAAGAATTGAACTTACAATCCCCTCTAAATGCTTCAAATTCTTCAAAATAGAATCTTAAATCTTCTGGTTCAATATCTATTGTTTCAAGCATTGAGAATCCACAAGTATCTACTATAAAAGTATTATCTTTAATATTAATGATTTCGGTTATTCTTGTTGTATTTGTTCCTCTTTGTGTTTGTCTAGAAAGTTCTCCAATTGTTTGCTTATTTGTGTTCAATATAGCATTGATTAATGAGCTCTTTCCAACAGCTGATTGACCAGCTAAACAGGTAGTTTTTCCATCTATTTTTTGAAGTAATAAATCTAGTCCTTCATTGGTGCTAGCTGATGTGTAATATATAGGACAAATCTTCTCATAATCTGATACATCTATCTTCTCTATATCTACTTTATTTATAACCAAAATTGGTTCAATTCCTTGGTGTATACAGTTAACTATAACTTTATCTACAAGTAAGAAATCAGGTTCTGGAATTGGAGAAATAACTATTAAACATGTATCTATATTAGATACATAAGGTCTCAAAAGTTGATTCTTTCTTGGTAAGACTTTTTCTATAATGAATACATCTCTATCCCTTTGAAATTCAACCATATCTCCAACTAAAATTTCATCTACTGCATCATTATAATAGTCCTTTCCTCTGATCTTTTTTCTAGCAATACAATTTACTCTTTTGCCTTCTGAAAGAACTACAAATCTAGCAGCAACATGCTTGATTACTTTTCCTGTTTGAATTTTAGTTTTCTTAAAGTCTTTCCCCATTATTCTTGTCCCTTTATATAGTTTGCTCTAAGTTGTCCACAAGCTCCATCTATATCATTACCAAAACTACGTCTTAATGTTACAGATGCACCATTCTTTTCTAGTACTGAAATGAATTCTTTAATTCTTTCCATTCTGGATCCTTTAAATCCCTTCTCTTTTACATCATTTAATTTTATTAAATTAATATGTGTTGGGAATCCAGATACAAGTAACGCCAATTTCTTTGCTATTTCATTTGTATCATTTACACCATCTATCATGGAATATTCAAATATAATTCTTCTTCCAGTTTTGTTGAAATAATATTTTGTTGCATTGATTAATGTCTTAAGATCTACACTCTTTGCAACTGGCATAATTGTTTTTCTTAATTCGTCTATAGGAGCATGAAGAGATATAGATAAAGTTGGATGATATGGAGAGTCTGCTAGCTCGATAATTTTGTCTGCAAGACCACAAGTTGATAAAGATATATTTCTTAAAGAAATATTTAATCCTTTTGGAGATGAAACTAGTTCAAAGAATTTAATAACATTGTCATAGTTTACCATAGGTTCTCCACTGCCCATTAAAACAACATTTGTAATCTTTCTCTCTTTTGTATTTCCACCTTCTAATTTGTTAATGGCTATAACTTGTCCAAGTATTTCTCCAGGTGTTAGATTTCTAATTAATCCATTTAATCCCGAAGCACAGAACGCACATCCCATAGGACATCCAACTTGTGTACTTACACAAAGTGTATCTCCATAATTATGTGGCATAAATACACCCTCTATTAGATTCCCATCTGGAAGCTCATATAAGAATTTTTTTGAACCATCTTTAGATACATAAGTTTCCTTAATTTTTATAGGATTTGCTATGTAATTTTCTTCTAAATATGATCTTAAATCCTTTTTAAGAGATGTCATATCTTGAAATGTTGCTCCGTTGTGTATAAAGGAGAAAATATTGGAAGCCGTATACTTAGGTGTTCCCTCTGGTAATAACTTTAAGATTTCTTCTTCGTTTAATGATGCAAAATCTATCATTATTTATCTCCTTTTTTAACTATTTTTGCTACAAAGAACCCTTCCCATTCTTTATTAGGAAGAAGTCTTATTATTCCTTTGTTATCTATATCTACATCTATCTTTTCTAACATAAAGTTAGAATCTGAGTTTAATGCCGTTTTTATAACCTCATCATTCTCTTTTTTGAATAATGTACAAGTTGAATAAATAATTGTTCCATTTGCTTTGAGGTATTTAAATGCGTTTAGAAGGATTTTTGTCTGTGTTTCGGACAATTTATCAATATCAGACTCATCGTGTTGTATAAACACGTCTGGTTGCTTTACAAACGTACCAAAGCATGTACATGGTGCGTCAACAAGGATGTAATCATATTTATTAACTAGTTTGTCATTAAATTGTGTAGCATCCATTACTTTTGTTTCGATATTAGAAACATTCATACGTTTTGCATATTGATCAACCTTTCTTAATCTATCCTCAGAAATATCACAAGCAAGGATATTACTATCTTCATCAAGCTCTGCTAGATATACACTCTTTCCTCCTGGTGCTGAACATAGATCTAATATCTGTAATCCAGAAACTGGATTAAATCCTTGAACTGCCAACATGGAAGATGGAGATTGATATGTTATATCTCCTTTATTAAAGAGTTTTTTAATCTCGTCATTTTTCTTTACAACATATCCACCAACTAGTGTTTTTCTAATTAGAGCATTACTTTCTTCTAGTTTATGAACAATTTCATTTTTATCTCTTCTTGCATTGATTCTAATGTGTTCGTAGTCATATACTGCATCATTATCTTTAAGAACTTTTAGAGTATTTTCTTCTCCAAACTCTTTTATCATTCTATTGATGAACCATTGTGGTTTGGAATATTTAATACTCAAATAATTAGGATCTCCTTCTTTTGGAAGTTTGTATTCTTTTCTACAAATTGTATTTAAAACTAGATTGACAAATTTATATGTTGATTGGTTGAAAGCCTTTTTGTCTTGTGCATCTTTGCTCTTTAATGACTCTTTATATTTATTTTTAACAAAGTTAACTGTTTCATTCACAACAGCATAATCTGGAATTTTATCTATATACAAAAGCATATATGCACCAATCTTAAGAATGATTTTTACTCTTTCGTTTGGTTCTTGTTTCCAGATTTGAGAAAGAATATATTCTAGATACACATTCTTTTCTAATACTCCAAGAGTAATTCTTGCAGAAAGATTAGAATCGTCTTCTGTTATGGCATTATCTGAGTAAATCTTTTTAACAAAGACTTTCTCTAAAGCGTTATAAGCCAAGCGAATGTGTTCTATTGTTTTCTCCATTACTTTATAAACTCTCCTACTAAGTTCTCTCTAAAGCCCCTTACAAAGTCTTGAGATGCCATTCTCTTACTATTCTCTCGTTGAATTATATCTAATGATATAACAGAGTCTTTACATTGGACTAAAATTCCTTTTTTATCATCTGCAGAAATAATCTCTCCAATTTCTCCTTTTATGTCACTTGATACCTTGCTTACTTGATATACTTTACACATACCATTTGCAAAATATACTTGTGCACTTGGCCATGGAGACATTCCTCTTACAAAGCAATCTATTTCATCATAGGTTTTATCTAAAGATAGATGTCCATCTTCTTTTTTGAACATTTTACAATATGTTCCGTCCCATCCTTCTTGCTTTGTATATTTTATTGTTCCATCCTCTAATGACTTAATGGTGTCTACTAATAATTCTCCACCTATTACAGCAAGTTTATCAAATAAAGAACCAGCAGTATCTTCTTTTTCTATTTCTATCTCTCTTTGAGAGATAATATCTCCAGCATCTAGTTCTTTTACTGTCTTCATTATGGTTATTCCAGTCTTGTTGTCTCCATTAATAATGCTTGCTTGTATTGGAGATGCACCTCTATATTTAGGTAATAATGAGGCATGAACATTAAATACTCCAAATTTAGGAATAGATAAGAATTCATCTGAAAGTATTTGTCCAAATGCAGCTGTTATGGCTAAGTCTACATTAAGAGTTTTTATATCTTCTATCCCTTCTTTTGAAACTTTGTTGTATTGCAATACTTTTACACCTTTTTCAAGTGCTGCAACTTTAAGGAAACATGGTTTTGTTCCTTTTCCTCTGCCTATTTCTTTATCTGGAGGTGTTATTACTGCAACTACTTCATATTGCTCAACTAGTTTGTTGAACACAATAGAAGAAAAATCAGATGCACCTAGAAAAATTATTCTCATCCCTTTTGTAATTCTCCTTGAACTTTTGTTACATATACTATTCCGTTTAGATGATCTATCTCATGTTGGAATGCTCTTGCTGTGAATCCAGATACTGTATATATTCTTGGAGTTCCAGTTCTGTCTTGTGCTTTAACCTTTACAGTTTCAGCTCTTGTAACTATACCATATTTACCTTTAACAGAAAGACAACCTTCTTCTCCTGTTTGAGTTCCACTTGATTCAATAATCTCTGGGTTGATTAATTCAAAGAAACCATCATCTGTATCTACGATACAAACTTTCTTTAAAACTGATACTTGTGGAGCTGCAAGTCCAGCACCATTTGCATCATCTAGAGTTTCTTTCATATCATCTAAAAGGATTTCTAGATTTTTATCAAAGGTTGTAACTTCTCTACATTGTTTGGATAAAATTGGATTTGGATATTGTATTATTATTCTTTTTGCCATAACTCACCTCAAGTCTGTTGGATTTAATTCAACAAAGACTGTTACCTTATTGGTTTTATTTTCATTTACTATTTTGTATATTTCATCTCTAACTTCCTCAAATTTCTCTGGAAGAAGTCTTATAACCACTTGAAATCTATACTGGTTTTGTAATCGTTTGTATGGAGATCTATTCATTCCTACATAATTAAATGGACCAGTTGAGCTTTCTAGTGCTTTAATTTTCTTATATATCTCTTTTACAGTACTTGTACCATCTTTTTCTTCATAAGAAGAAACTAATATTCTTACTAGTTTTGTAAAAGGTGGGAACATAGACTCGTGTCTAACATTAATCTCATGGTCAAAGAAGTGTTCATAGTCATAGTTCTTTGCAAATTTCATTACATAATGTGTTGGAAGATAAGTTTGCATTATAACCTTTCCTTGTTTTTCTGCTCTTCCTGCTCTACCTGCTACTTGTGTAATTAATTGGAAGGTTGTTTCACTAGCATTGTATTCTGAGAAGAATAATGCAGCATCTCCTTCTAATATTCCAACTAATGTAACATTTGGAAAATCATGTCCTTTTGCAATCATTTGTGTTCCAACAAGTATATTTGCTTTCTCATTTTTAAAATCTTCCAAAATTTTAAAATATGAATCTTTACTTGTCTTTGTATCCATATCTAGTCTTAATATCTTTGCATCTGGGAAGTTCTTTTCTAATAATTCAACAACCTGTTCAGTTCCAACTCTTCCATTTTTAATGGAAACATTGCCACATCTAGGACATTTGTCTGGGACTTTATATTGTTTTCCACAGTAATGACATTTTAATACTTTTTCTTCCTTGTGATATGAAAGTGAGACATCGCAATCTCCACATTTAGCAATCCAACCACAACTTGGACATCTAATATATGAAGCAAAACCACGTCTATTTAGGAAGATCATAACTTGTTCTTTCTTGTCTAAAGTTTTTCTAATTTCTTCTAATAATCTTCCTGAGAAAGGTGTTTTATTTCCTCCTCTAAATTCATACAACATATCCACTATTTCAATTTCTTGGAGTTTGTACTTTGAAACTCTTTCTGGCATAGTAATTAATGTGTATGTTCCGTCTTTTGCTTTTTGGAATGTATCTATATTAGGAGTTGCTGAACCTAATACTAACTTAGCTTTGCTAAGTTTTGCTCTTTCTGTTGCAACTTCTTTAGTGTCGTATCTAGGATTAGACTCACTTATATATGAGCCATCATGTTCTTCATCTATAATAATTAGACCGAGATTAGATATAGGAGCAAATATTGCAGATCTTGGACCTAGTGCAATCTTAGATTCTCCTTTTCTAAGTCTTTCCCATTCGTCATATCTTTCAGATTCATTAAGTCCAGAATGTAGAATAGAAACTTGGTCTCCAAATCTAGCTCTAAATAAACCAAGCATTTGAGGTGTTAAAGAAATTTCTGGAACAAGCATAATTGAACCTTTATTTTCACTTAACATCTTGTCTATGCAATTCATATAGACTTCTGTCTTTCCACTTCCAGTAACACCATGAATTAAGAAAGGACCATCTTTTGTTAAGATAGTTTTAATTGCATCTTTTTGTGCATCTGTTAAATTAACATTTTTATCCTTTACAGATAGGTTTTTAAGTGGGATTGCTCTTTCATGAACATTCTCTTTATCTACAACACCTTTTTTAACTAAAGCATCTGGTGTTGCACTTCCAAATAACTCTCCAATTGTTGTTTTAAATTCCCCATTTCTTTCCCAAATATACTTAATTGCATCTATTTGTTTTTGAGATCTAGTGCCAATTACGGAGAGTGCTTCATCTAAAGATGAACTATTTGGTTTTAAAAATATTCTTGTGGATTGAGGAGCTTTTTCTTTTCTAAGTTTTGAAGGTATTAAAAGTCTAAGAACATCTATGGTTCTTAGATTATAACGCTCAGTCATGAACCTAACTAATGAGAGTTGGTCGTTATCTATTGGTGAGTCTAAAAATTTGGCTTGTTTTACTTTAGTAATGTCATACGAAGTTGTTTCACTTTTATCTACGACAAAACCAATTAACTGCTTATTTCCAAATGGAACTGAAACCCTACTACCTATAGGAACATCCTCTCCCAAATAATCAAAGGTTCGGTCAACGGCATTGTTAGATAAGTCGACTATTACCTTCAGTATCATAGAGTTAAAACGATATCTAAAATCTTGTCTGCTAAATCTCTCTTTAGCATTAGTTCGTAATCCCAACGTCTACCATCTTTAGCCATTATGGTAGCAATATTGGTGTCTACACCAAATCCGGCACCTTCTTTAGTGACATCGTTAGCAACAACTAAGTCTGCATTCTTTTTTACAAGTTTTCCAGAAGCATTTTCAATTAAGTTCTCTGTTTCAGCTGAGAATATAATTAATTTTTTGTCCCCTTTAACTTCGCCTAAAGCTTTTGCTATATCTGGTGTTTTTTCTAGTTCTAGGATTAATTCTTTGCTTTTTACCTTGTTTGCAAAGGTTCTCTTCATTCTATAGTCTGCTGGAGCAGCTGCCATAATAATAATGTCTGCATCTTTGTATTGTTCCATTACAGCATCAAACATATCCTCAGTTGTTTTAACTTTGGTTTCTTTAACAATGTTGTCTGGAATAGATACTTTAATTCTTCCGTAAATAAGAGAAACATCTGCACCTCTATCTGCAGCTGCAGAAGCAAGTGCGATTCCCATCTTACCACTAGAATGGTTAGATATAAATCTAACACCATCTACATTTTCTTCTGTAGAACCAGCAGTAACTAAAACTTTCTTTCTTTCAAAATCTGTCTTTGGCATTAAAAGGTCTACTATTTCTTCTAGAATATCAACAGGTTCTGCCATCTTGCCTTTTCCTACATCACCACAAGCAAGTCTTCCTTCAATAGGTTCAATAATATGTACACCTTTTTTCTTTAACTTTTGAAGATTTTCTTCAAATTGTTCATTTTCGTACATATTAGTATTCATTGCAGGACAAACAATCTTAGGTGCTTTGCAAGCTAAGTATGTTGTTGTAAGCATATCATCTGCAAGTCCATTTGCAATTTTTCCTATAACATTTGCTGTTGCTGGTGCAATAACAAATAAGTCTGCTTCTTTTGCAAGTGATACATGCTTTACATCAAATTCAAAATCTCTATCAAATAAATCTGTGATTACTCTATTTCCAGATAAAGTTTCAAAAGATAAAGGTTGTACAAATTCTATGGCATGTTGTGTCATGATAACTTTTACATTAGCACCTTCTTTCTTTAGTCTCGAAACTATTTCACAAGACTTATAAGCTGCGATGCAACCTGTGATACCTAAAACAATAGTTTTACCTTTTAACATTTAATTATTCCTCAACAATTTTTGTCTTGCCTTCATATAACTCTTTGCATGCAAGAGATATTGGCTTTAATCCTGATTTTGCTAAATACTCTTTTTCTGCATCTGAAGAGATTAATTCTCTTGTTCTCTTTGCAACTGCAACTGTAAGAGCATAACGTGGTTCCTCAACCTTCTTAATTAATTGGTCAATAGGTGGATCTACCATCATAAGTCAAATTCCTCCATTTTTTATTCTATATTTGCGGCTTGTTCTCTAATCTTTTCTATAACATTTTTGATTTTTAGAACAATATTCGTAATTTCTATGCATTGTGCTTTGCTTCCTATTGTATTTGTTTCTCTATTTAGTTCTTGAACTAAAAATTCTATATCTCTTCCAATAGGTTTTGTTTCTTCTAAGTCTTTCTTCATATTTACAACATGAATCTTTAATCTTGTTAATTCCTCATCTATAGCCACATGATCTGCATATAGAGCAATTTCTGTTGCAAGTAAGTTTTGATCTACAACATTAGGAGAAACAGCTTGTTCAATTCTCTCTGTTAGTTTCTTTCTATAATTTTCCACAACAGTTGGAGCATATTTTTCTATTTCTTGTCTGTATCCTTCAATCTCATCTAGTTTTGCATTCAAGTCATTCTTAAGAGCTAATCCTTCTCTTTCTCTCATTTGTACTAATGCATCTATTGCTCTACCAAGTGTTACACTGCAAAGTTTTTGAAGAGATTCATCATTAGAGTCTGTTTCTTCTCTTGAAATAACATCTGGTACTCTAGCTAGTGTGGAAAGAGTTACATCATTTTGAAGATTTGGATATTTATTATGTAAAAGTGCAACAGAATTTATCCAGCTTTCTGCTAAAGCAGAATTAGGTTTATATAATCCTTTTTCTTGTTCAGATTGTTCAAAGTTAACTAGAACGTCTATATGTCCTCTAGATATGTCTTGTTGTATTTGTTTACGAATGCTATCTTCAAGGAACAACAATATTCTTGGCAACTTAATACCAAGGTCTAAAGCTTTATGGTTTACTGCTCTGAGTTCAATGGTTAATTTGTTTCCATCTAACTCAAAAACCCCTTTTCCATAACCTGTCATACTACGCATACGCATACCTACCCAAAATAATTCTTTCACACTATTATAGACTAATAATGCGATTTTCTCAACAAAATTAATGAATAAAAATTTTTTAATTTTTAGAATAAGGTTGTTTTAGGAAGCATTTCAATAAACTCTTCTTCAGTAATAGTCTTAATTCCAAGCTTCTTTGCTTTGTCCAATTTAGAACCAGCATCAGCACCAACAATTACTAGATTTACATCTTTAGAAACAGATGCTGCAACTTCTCCTCCATTGTCTTCAATTAGCTTTTGTGCTTGAGATCTTTTGTAGTTTACAAGTGAGCCTGTAAGTACTACTCTCATACCAGTAAATACACCTTGAATTTCTTCTTTTTCTTCTATATTTAAACCAAGTGTTAAAAGGTCTGAAATCAATATTCTATTCGTGTCTTTTTGGAAAAATTCATATAAAGAAGATGCTAAAATATCCCCTATTCCAGGTATGGTTAAGAAGTCTTCAATTGTACATGAATATAATGCTTCCAAAGACTTAAATTTCTTGCATAAATCCCTTGCTGTTTTTCTACCAATACCACCAATTCCGAGTGCATATACAAGTCTGTCTAATGTGGTGTTTTTACTCTTTTCAATAGAGTTCAAAACATTGTTTATTTTCTTTGTTTGGAATCCATCTAGACCTTGTAAATCTACTGCGGTGAGTCTATAAATATCCGCAACATTTCTTACATTACATTCTGTTAAAAGTTGTTCAAATGTTTTTTCACTTAATCCATCTATATCCATTGCATCTTTTTCTGCAAAGTGTGAAAGTTGGTTAATAATTTGTGGTGCACAATCTATATTGTTTGAACAATATAAGAACACACCCTTTTCTACAACTTCACTTCCACAATATGGACATTTTTTTGGTTTTTCAATTTCAATTGAGTCTTTATTATCTTCTGCAACACCAGTAATTTCAGGAATAACGTCATTAGATCGTCTTAAGAATACTCTTGCCCCTATTCTCAACTTCTTCTTTTGGATATCGTCAAAGTTGTTTAGAGTGGCTCTACGTACTGTTACACCACCAAAGTCTGTTGGTTCTACAATAGCAATTGGATTTAATTTTCCAGATCTAGAAACTTGCCATTCAACACTTAAAAGTTTTGTGCTAATTTCATCTGGTTTAAATTTATATGCAAGAGCCCACTTTGGGAATTTTTCTGTGAAGCCAATTTCGTCTCTTAATGATAAATCATTAACTTTGAATACTATACCATCAATTGGATAGTCTAGGCTCTCTCTTATATTCTCAACTTCATCTGCATATTCCATAGCTTCTTTTTCTGAAGAAACAAGTCTAAATATACCTTCAGTTTCAAATCCTTCTTCTATTAAGAACTTTCTAACTTCTTCTTGTGTAGTAAAGTTTTTCTCTGTATATCCGATATTATATGCAAAGAATGAAAGGTTTCTAGATCTTGTAACCTCTGGATCTAAGTTCCTAAATGCACCAGCTGCACCATTTCTTGGATTCTTAAGTGGATCGCTTGCTGTTTTGTTATATTCGTTAAAGGCACTCATTCTCATGATACCTTCACCCTGAATTTCTATCTTTCCTTTATATGAGATAACCTGTGGTAGTTTCTTAATGGTTTTAACTTGTGCTGTGATAATTTCTCCAATCTCTCCGTTACCTCTTGTTGTGGCCTTAATGAGATGGCCATTCTCATAAAGAATGTTTAGTGTTAATCCATCAAATTTAAACTCTGCTGTTAGAGTTGGAACTCTTCCTTCTGCTTTTACTAATTTATTAAGCCAATCATTTAATTCATCTCTATTTTGAGCCTTATCTAATGAATATAATCTTTGTAAATGTTTGGATTGTTCAAACTTCTTTTGAGGAGCACCACCTACACGATGTGTAGGAGAATCTGGAAATGAGAAACCATTTTCTTCTTCCATAGCTTTGAGTTTGTAATATAGTTTGTCATACTCAACGTCTGAAACAACTGGTTCATCTTGCTCGTAGTACATTTTGGCCCAGTAATTGAGTTTATCTACCATTTCTCTCATTTCACTAAAAATGTCCATATGTTACTCCTCGATAATCTTTAATAATGGTGCTGCAATAACAGCTGAGAATTGTTTTACACCTAATCCTTTAAAAGCAATTTTAAGAACCATGCTATCTCCCTCACCAATTATATCCATAATAATTCCTCTACCGAACTTTTTATGTTCTATAATCTGATTCTTCTTAAATTTGCTTAAATCAACTGGTTCTTTCTTTGGCTCAGTTTTTAAAACTGGTTTAGGTTGTGGTTTTGGATTGTATTGTTGTCCATAGGTACTTTGTTGTGAATATCCATGACCTTTTCTATTATAAATAGAATCTTGTACATAAGTATCTTGTGAATTACTCCAACTGTTGCCATATAGTGAGTTGTTCCAATTCGTCTTTGGTCTATCTCCATTCAATTGGTCAAAAGATGGATTCATTTCTACAACAAATCTAGATAATTTGGTTCTAGATAGACCAGAATATGAAGCTGTTCTTTTAAATCTAGCTGTTGCATATGACACAAATAATTGACGTTTTGCTCTAGTTATTGCAACGTACATCAATCTTCTTTCTTCCTCCATCTCTGCAGGATCTCCACCATCTATTATTCTCTTAAGTGGGAAAATATCATCTTCACATCCACAAATAAAGACAGTATCAAATTCAAGTCCTTTTACAGCATGAACTGTTGCAATTGAAACATATTCATCATCTGTAAAACCATCAGCTGCAGACAACAAAGATGACGATTGAATATAATCTGCAAGTGTTGCATCTGGATTATCTTTTAAGAATTCATCTACTGCATTAACAAGTTCTTTAATATTCTCTAGTCTTGCCTCGTCTTCTATATCGTCAGATGAAGATAATGTAGCTTCTAAACCTGAGACTTTTATCATATGTTCTATAAATTGTTTTGGATCAGATTTGCTTTCAACTAGTTTTAAATCCAACATAACATCAATAAAAGGTTGAAGTTTTGCTTTTAGAGATGGTTCATACTTGCCTATATTTATGATTAAATCATAAAGAGTTACATTGTTTTGCATTGCAAGTTCAACTAAATGCTCTATAGTTTTCTCTCCAATACCTCTTCTTGGATAGTTAATAATTCTAACAATACTATCTGCATCTTTTGGATTAATTGTCATACGAACATAAGCTAAAGCATCTTTAACTTCTTTTCTTTCATAGAACCTATATCCACCAAATACTTTGTATGGGATACCATATAATGTGAGTTTTTCTTCAAAAATTCTAGATAAAGCAGTAATTCTAATGAGTATAGCAATTTGTCTAAATGGAACACCCATTTTATTTAATCTCATTATTTGAGATGAAACAAAGTCTGCTTCTTGTCTATCTCCTTCATTTCTCTTGAATTTTACAGATTCTTTATCTGAATAATTCTTTGTCCAAAGAACTTTTTCATTTCTATATGCATTATGTTTAATAACATTATTTGCAAGATTTAAAATTTCAGGTGTACTTCTGTAGTTTTGCTCAAGTTTATAAACTTTTGCATCTGGGAAATATTTTTTGAAGTCCACTATATGACTAATCTTACTTCCTCTCCATCCGTAAATACTTTGGTCTTCATCTCCAACAACGAATAAATTTCCGTATTTTTGAGATAACAAAGTTACTAATTTAAATTGAATCTCGTTTGTATCTTGGAATTCATCTACATGAATATAATGACATCTCTCTTGAAGTATAGATAAAACCTCATAATGTTGAGATAAAAGTTCATAGCATTTCATAAGAAGGTCATCAAAGTCTAATGCATTATTAAACTTAAGTTCCTTTTCATATGTCTCATATACTTCACGGATACTTAATGCATCTCTAACATCATATTTGGTCTCGTTATAATATTCTTCAGGAGATAAACAGTAATTTTTTGCTTTGCAAATATGCTCTAAATAAAAATCTTTGTCTTTTTTGTCATATCCAGGCATATATTCTAATACTTTTTTAACAGTTCTTCCTCTGTCTTCTTCATCAAAGATGGTAAAATTAGAATCATATCCTAATGCTGAACCATAAACTCTAAGTATCTTTGCACAAAGACTATGGAAAGTACATGCAGTAATAAATTGTCCGAATTCAGAAGATTTAGAAATTCTTTCTTTCATTTCTTCGGCTGCTTTATTTGTAAAAGTAATTGCAAGAATATTTTGTGGATCTACACCCATTTGTAATAAATAAGTAATTCGAGCAGTTAAAACTCTAGTTTTTCCACTGCCTGCACCAGCAACAACAAGGACATTTCCATTGATGTCTAAAACTGGTTTAATCTGTTCTTCATTAAGTTGGTAAAATCCATTATCCATAGTATGAAAAATTATACCACAAAACACCATAAAATACAACGTTTATATGTCCTATTTTTGGGATAGTTAAATTCAATTTTGTTTATTAAAAACAATATTTTTTGTTTATACAATATTGAAACGCAGTAAATGTTGTGCTAAAATTATTCCATAATTGAAAAAATTAGAGGTTTTTATGGGTTTATTTGATAAGAAAAAGAACAAAGAAGTTGAAGAACAACCAACAGAAGAAATTGTTATCTTAGAAGCTGAACTCGATGATGATGATCCAGATGCTCCTATGGGCACCTTAGTCTCCCTCCCAGAAGACGAAAAGCAACCAACAGAAGAAGTTGTTGAAGAGGCTCCAGTTGAGGATGAAAAAGTAGAAGAAGAGCCTGCTGTCGAAGAAGAAGCTATTGAAGAAAATGAAGAAATTGTTGATGAAACCCCTACAGAAGAGACCACAGAAGAACCAGTAGAAGAAGATATTGCAGAAGAGCCACAAGAGGAAGAACCAACTATAGCAGAAGATGTCCCAGTTGAAGAGCCAGCACAAGAAGAAGTTGCTGAAGAAGAAACTCCAATTGAAGATGAGGCTCCAGTTGAAGATAAAGAACCTGTTCAAGAAGAACCAGCTGTTGAGGAAACTCCAGTTGAGGAAGAAAAAGTTGATGAACAACCTGTCGCTGAGGAAGAGCCTATTGTAGAAGAAACTCCTGTCGAAGAGCCAATAGAAGAAGTACAAGAGAAACCTGTCGCTGAAGAAGAAAAAGACGTGCCAGTTCAGGAGGAAGAAAAAGTCGAAGAAGTAAAACAACCAAAGGTTGCAGCACAACAAATTGCTATTGATGCCTCCCCTAACGATGGTTCTCAAGATAAGAATCTTAAGAATGAATTAGACAATGTTTTAGGTACAGATTATAAAGTTGAAGAACAACCCAAACCAGCACCTGCACCAAAGAAGAAAGCTGCACCTAAGAAGTCAGATAAAGAGATTTGGGGCAAGGTTGTATTTGCAAAGAAGGAAGAGCCAAAACAAGAAGAAAAACCTGTAGAAGAAAAGAAAGCACCAGCAAAGAAGGCTGCTACTAAGAAAACAGAACCTAAGAAGGAAGAAAAAGTTGAAGAGGCTCCAGTTAAGAAAGCTCCTGCTAAGAAAGAACCTGTTAAAAAAGAGGTTAAAGAAGAACAACCAGTAGAAGCACCAGCAAAAGAAACAAAACAAAAACAAAATAAAAATACAGAAAAAGAAGGAGCAAAGACTATGGCAAAATATGAACCAGAGAAAATCGTCACAGCTGGCGATGCAACACAACCACATGGCAAATTTGTTATCAGAAAGACAGAAAATGATAACTTCGTATTCAAACTCATCTCCTCTAATAAGAGAGTTGTTGCTATTGGAGCACAAGCATATACAGGACTTCCAGGCGTAAAAGGTGGAATCCAAAGTGTTATTAAGAATGCAGCAAAAGCACCTATTCAAGACTCTACACTTCAAAAAGTTGTTGAACTTAAATTCCCTAAGTGGGAAATTTGGGTAGACAAGAAAGGTGAATTTAGACTTCGTTTATATGCATCCAATGGTGAATTAGTTGCATCTACAAATGATGGTTATACATCAAAACCAGCAGCAAAGAATGGTATAGACGCAATCGCACGTGCATGTATCGGATGTGATATCGTACGTAATGACGATCCAAAAGCATATTAATAGCATATAATCTGGGGGTAAAAATTTACTCCCAGTTTTATTAAACTAGATAATACGGTTAGAACTCCTCTAGCCGTCTTATTTTTACTTCTAACTATTTCTTTGATAAATCCTTAATAAATTAAATTAATTTAATTTGAGAGCAAATTAGAAGGTCTGTTGATATACTAATACTCTACTCAAAAAAATATTTGAAAATTGTATATTTAACACTTGCACAAACGACCTACTTTTAATATAATAACTCACGTTGGGTAGCAATGATGAGTTGCATACGAGTGACAACATCTATGTAGTTCTTAGAAATGGTTACTCGTACACCCTTATGGAGAGATGGCCGAGTTGGTCTAAGACGCACGACTGGAAATCGTGTATACAGAAATGTATCAAGGGTTCGAATCCCTTTCTCTCCGCCAAGTGAAACTCGTTTGAACTCCGAAGATTCAAGCGAGTTTTCTTTTGCGTTGTTTTGTTTGAAATACTCGATTATCTCTGTATTTTCGTCGGTTGAAATGTTTATCGGACTATTCGAATCGGTGTTGTAGAAGATAAGCACTTTGTCGTCATACAAAATCAAACGATTGATGAAGAATTGAAGAATACGTTTTTGGCTTCGTCGATTTCGTACTTTTTACGAGCAAAATAGTTCAGAAAAACACGCTGCGTTTCAAAATGAAAAGCGCACCATTGGTACGCTTTCTTTTGTTGTTGCAAGAAATGACATGTGTTATACTTTCATTTGTTGCTCTTTGCCGAGTTCCTTTTGTTTGCTGTCAAAGTTGAGAATATCATTGTTCATTTCTACAACTTCTTCATCAAGGTCAACGTCGATACGGGTTCCATTTGTGTTGTCAACGACTTTTTCTTCCACTTTCACCTCGAATTTGTTTTCTTCCTTTTGTTCCGCTTTGTTTTTAATTTGCGGTTCTTCTTCGAGATCGACGTCAATGTTTTTAACCTGTGGCTCGTCTTGTTTGACCTGTGGCTCTTCGACTTTTTTGTTTGCTACGGTGTTACCTTTGATTGGTGCCTCACCAAGTCTTGTGAGTCTTGCGTCTTCCGCCGCTATACGCTCCGCCATAGTCTGTTGCGGGATCTTGCTGGTCAAATCCTCGCTTTGCATATACTTGTTGGCGAGAAATTGCTCTTTGGAGCGCTTTGCGTTTTCGACGTAGCGATCATACAGCTCGTTCTTCTCTTCCTTGCTCAGTTCGTTAAGGTTAAAGTCTGCCCCCGGATTCTTTTCGTTGAATTGCTTTTCGTAGTCTCTGAGGTAGTCGTTTTTGGACATGAGTTGATCCGCTTCGAACATCTTCGGCGGCTTGTCGCCAAACTTTCCTCCGTCAAGTTGAGCATTGCGCCTGTTGAGATAGTCCTCGGTGATTTTTCCTGCGCGGAAACTTTCGAGGAGTTCGTCCTTGCGTTCTTTGACAGCATTGGCAAGGCGTTCTTGCGCTTCTTTAAGTTGTTGTTTTTCGGCTTCACCGCCACGGCGGTTGAAGGATTTTTGCGCACTTGCCACATCGGCTTGCAAAGATTTGAGGTCTCTATTGACTTCTGCATCTTTGTCGCGAACAGTTTCACCAAAATACTTAATCGTGTCCGACTTCTTGAAGTCTTCGAAGCTCTGTTTCAAGCTGAATTTTTTAATCTCGTCAAGTTTCAGCTCGTCGACGTTAAGGTTAATTTGTCCCTTGTTCACCTGTTCGGTTAGCATATTTTTTATGAAATTCGGAGCGTCCGTAGCAAGGCTGTTGAGCGTCCTGTACGCTTCACTATGTTTGTCGATGTCGGGATGAGCCGTAAGGAACTTGATCGCCGCTCTCTGCATTGCTCTCACGCCGCGAATAGGTTGCAATTCGCTGACAGACAAACGATCTTTTTCTTTCTTTGGCAGATCCTTGGCGATCATCTCCATAAATTTGCCGCCTTCTCTCATGATACGATCTGCAAACTCTTTCGGTTCCTCAGGGTTGTTCATGAGGTACTCCATTTCGTCGAAGTACTTTGGCGGGATAATCGTCCTCGTATTAAAGTCCATCGTATGTACACCCAAGAGAGAAGCGTCCTGTTGCGGGTCTTTGACAAGCAAGAAACGCTCGATGTGCCTTGTCGCAACACGCCATATCTCATTGCGAGCTTCGGATAATTCGCCGATAACCTTTTGACCGGACAAAATATGCGAATATTCAGCCGCGAGATTCTTCGCCCTAAGCGCAGGATCTTTTTCCATCTCGCTGAGGTTCTCCGCTAATCTGCTTGTCTCAGAGAGGTCTATGTTGCCATTCTGTACGGGAACGAAAGCCTCGTACATCGCCTCGGCGCCCGACTTACCTTTTATTGAAAGGTTGATATCGTCTTTTTTGACGTGTTTTTCGACTTGATGATTCAAAAACGCTCGAGGATCTTCAAGGAATTTGTCATAGTCGTAGTTTTGCTCTTTAAGTTCGCGATATACCAAATAGATACCGCTGAGCGCAGACGTGCCTTTCGTGTCGGTGCGGAACTCAGGCGGTAAAGCTCCCGTACGCTCCAAATCCATGTTGCCCGGGAAGAATCCGCCATCCTCTACACCGTACAGTTTGCTCGCCATGCCAATAAGTTCTTTGGCACGGTCGTATTCTTGGATCATCTTGTCGGCGAGTCCAACCGCTTGCAACTTGTCCACAGGATCGTCGCTTTGGATCTTCGCCGCAAATTCGTCATGCGCTTTGCCATACTTGTGCAATGCGTAAACCTTGTTTTCGCCTTCTTCCACATGGAATGGCGCATCGTCCAAGCCGTATTCGTCAAATTTGGCAAAGATATCTTTGATCGCCTTCTTCGTCTCGGGATGATACTCGAATTTTTGCTCTTTTAATCTCTGATACTCTTCTTGCGCTTCAGGTTTGACAATTTCCCATCGTTCTTTCCCGATTTCCGTCTTAAATTCTTCTTTTATTTCACCCGCCCAGGTCATTTCCATGTTGCCGCGAGGGGCGACGTCGAATCCTTGCGCCTTTAGCCCCTGTAAACCGTAGGCCCGACGCGTGTTATTAATGCCGTACTTTTCTTGTTCTCTATTTAAGCGGAGAGATCCGACTTCTTTGATATATTCCTTATCTATGTCGGACATCATATCCTGAACGCGGTCGAATTTTGCCATAATCTCCGCTTTGCGCTCATTGGTCAACGGTTTTTCGTCCAAGAAAGACATTTGACCGACCATGGTCTTGACGGAGTCAAACTCTTTTTCGTAGCGAGTAATCTTGGCTTCGTCGAGCGTCATTCTTTCCAACGCGGTCTGTTTTGCGTCCGCTTTGAGAGCGATGGACTTGAGCTTATCTTCGGGAATATTCTTTATAAGTGATTCCCACACCACGGGACCTTTTCCCAAAACATAATCGGAACGAATATGATTATACGGTTTTAGGGCGGGATCGGCTTTTTCTTCTTCCGTTAGAAATTTTTCGGCTTGTTTTTGAACTTCTTCGAGAGTCATTTCGTCGCACTTGCTGTACAGTTCATTTCCGAAGGCTTTGCTCTCTTCCGATTTGCCCTTTGCAGACAAACGCACGGCGTACTGATAGTTCGCCGAACCCACGGCTTTTTGCTTCGATTCAGCGTCCATCGAGTCAAAAACTTTCTGTTTGCCTTCGTCGGTAAGTGTGTTCAAACCTTCTTCGAAAACGACACCAAGACGTACATTTTCGCGTCCTCTTTTTTCGTACTCTTCGCGGTTTTTCAGCCAGTTGTCCCCTACGATAGGAGAGGCGACAAGAGTTTCGACTTCTTTTATCTTAGCAAGAAAAACGTCTGCGGAAACTTCTTGCCCCGGTTTGAACCACCTGCCCGTAAAATCGGCTTGTTGTTCTTTTTCCTCTTGTTTTTCGGCTTCTACCGCCTTTTCTTCCGCTTTGACTTCGGGCACGGTCGTCACAAAGCCGAGTACTTCGGCGTTTTGTTTGAGCACAAACTTTTCGATATCCCTTTGACGCTCGGCTTTTTGTTCTTCCGTCATATCGTCGGACTGCGAGGACAAATCTGGGAGTTCGTCATATTGATATTTAGGATCGTTAAGTTGTTTCTCGCGCTCTCTCTTGTAGCCCTCGGAAATACGCCCTGATTTCATGTCTTCGCCGAGTTGCTTGATGTAGTCTTGTTTATTTTGCTCGATTTCGGTGCGTTTTTGATTTATCGTTATATTGAGGACTTGTATTATTTCATCTGTGGCGACTTTTTGAATGCCGATCTCATCAACTCGAGCGGCAATACGCGAGTTTATCCCCGCAATTTCGTCGTTTAACTTCAACATCGACTTGTTGAACTCTTCGTCAGGCTCGAGGTCTGTTACTACCTGATGCTTTGTGTCGAGCCCGGCGATCAACTGTTCAAATTTCTCAAACTTCTTCGCATACTTATCCGTCGTTTCGGTGACTATATCGTGTTTGTCGACGTATTTTTGCAAGCGGGCGATCTCCTTCGTGTTGCCGTCTTTTTTGGCTTGTGCAAGTTGCTTTTGCGCATCTACGAGTTTCTGCCTTTCCTCTTCCGGCATTACAAGGTCTAGGAGATAATCTTTTCCGTTGGTCAAAAGTCCTTTGAGCGCTTGGTAAGACGGATCGTCTTTTTCGGCGTGCTTTGCCATCAATATCTTGCTCGCGGCTTCTTGAGCGAGCTCCAAGAGTCTGTTGCCGCCAAACGCCGGTTGCTCTAAAAGATTGCCTATATTGTCCTTATACAGTTGCGTTTTGGAGAGATGATAGAATTCTTTGATGCTGTTGTCTAAGAATTCTTTCATCTCGCCGACCGATTTGCCGTTATTTTGCAAATAGGAAGCCTCGTCAAACGGTTCGGGCTGATCGTAATCTAGCGTCCTGGGGTTGTATATAGGAACGCCGAGAAGGGAAGCGTTGTCCCTTGGCTCCGTCACGTAGAGAAAACGGTCGAGATGTCCTTTTGTATACGCGACGTTACGACGTTGAACATCCGACATGTCTCCGTTATTTATAACGGCTTTATCCAAATAGTTCCCCACCGCGTGGTTGTGAGCGCGAATCGCGGGATCCTTGTCCACATAGGCCAACGTCTCGAAGGGGCGCCCGGCACCAAAACCGAGAGCCACGACCATTTTTATGTCTCGGCTCGCTTCGAACAATGCGGCGCCGCCCGTTTTGCCTTTGAGCGATTTGTTCAACCCTTGGTTGGTTGTTTCAAAGAAATAATCCTTGGCGTGTTCCATTGGACTATCCAAAAACTCGTCGATATTCCAACCGTTGGCTTCGAGGAAGTTTCCTAAAATGTATATAGAGTTGAACGCGGGGACGGCTTCGTCAAGACGGTATTTGGGCGGAAACGTCTTGTTTCTGACGACGTCAACGTTGCCGGCTCTGGCAAAGTTCTCGCTCTTGGGGTCCACGGGAAAATTCTCGCGAACATATTCGATTAGTTCGTCGACGTGAGCCTGTTCGGTCATCATCGCTTTGGAAGTCTCGGCGATTTTTTGAGCGTCACCCGACTTTATCGCATCCGTATAGGCTTCGATGGAACGAGCCAACTTGGACAAGCCGTATTCTTTAGCACCTTGTTCAAGTACGATACCTTTGCCCAAGTAGCCGTACTCTTGCATTTTGGAATAAACGTGCTTTATGGCTTCCCTTGTCTCGGGCGCAAACTTGTAATCCGTATTTTGCCACTGTTGATACTCTTTTTCCTTGCCTTCCTTCTGCACGACGATTATATTTAAAGTTGCGGGATCGATGGTCTCTTCCACGGCGTCAAGATCAAGCCCTTCTTTTTCGGCTTGAGCTTTGCTCCTCTCTTCTTCGTCCTTTAAAATGGCGGAGTCGTATCCCGAATTAGACGCCGATAGGGCGTGATAAGAGGCGCTGGGGTCATCGATATCGTTGGGCCGACGCAAAAAGTCGTTGGCGGCGTCAATGTCCGCCTTCATCTCGTCTTTCTGCTCTTGTGAGAGATCTTCCCTTGCGTCTATATCCGCTTTTGCCTTGTCGCTCTCGGCGGTATATGCCTTTTCGCCCATCTCTTCCGGCGTTCTTTCCCACGGCACGATATAATTGTCTGCCGTGACTTTAAGTTCTTTCATCTGCTCGGGTGTGAGCATCTCCGCCAGTTTGCCTTGTACGTACTCGCGTTTGTCAATGATGAACTTGGACGTTATGTTGTTGGCAGGGTCCGCAACCTCGGCAATCTGTTCAGGCGTGAGCAAATCCTTGACCGCCTCTTTCGCCTCCTCGATGCTGATGTGATTATTCAAAATGTTACCGGCTTGGTCGAGCGCCTTCACTTCGGCGATATATTTAGCTTGATCTGGACCCTCGATTTTTGACAAATTCACTTTCTTTTGATAGTCCGAATCCGGGCCTTTTAATATACTTGAAAACTTTCCTCTGACGCTACGAGGTATGTAATCTTTGTCGGGAGAGTCATGATAGATTTGCATCTTTTGCTCGTGCGTCAACATCCCGACAATCTTGTGTATGACTGTATCGGCGCACAATTTGGCTGCCGTACTCGTCTCATTTACGCGTTGCGTATAATGCAGTTCTGTTTCGTCCTTTTCTTTCGGCGCACGTTTTGCGTACGACGCATTTAAAAAATTTAAAAAACTCGTGCCGAAATTCTCTTTGTTCAGCGTCTCGTTTTCTTTACCGAACGGAATTCGCCACTCATATTTTCCTGGTTGTCTGTCTCTAGGCATAACTATGTTACTCCTTGTGTTTCTTATTTCTACGTCACACTATAACATATCAGATATGACAAATATATTACAAAATACATCTTTTGGACAATTATATAATATAATTAATAAGAAAATAATATGGAATTTTTACAAAAAAGTCAATTTGCGCCACTAAAATAGAAACACAGAACTTAAATCTTTAAAAACCAACTTTAAAAAACTTTGTGCTTTTGAGTATCTACACCGCATATATTTTATCAACATCCATCTTCCAAACGGGACAAAGTCCCCCACAAAGCACAAAATTGTTGCATACTTTGTGTGTTAGTTTTTTTATCCTCTTGACTCGGCCCCGTGTAGTAGCGTAGCGTCCACTTCAAGAGAAGTGTCGTGATGCAAAGCATCAGCATAATTATTTCATTCAAAGATTAATCAATGAAGAAGATCTTCTGAAGATGTACTGTTCTGTCGAATTTGCCGATAAGGCATCTAATGAAATGATTCCTATCTTGCCAGATGGTAAAAACTCTACTAAAATGTAGGGTTTTATTTTTTATAAAAAATGATATAATTAGATACATAGGTAACAATGAAAACTATTAGAAATAAACACATTTTAATATCCTTTTTAAGTTTAGCAATACTCTTTGCAGTATTTTTTATGGGGGTTTTATTATCTTTAGATAATACAGGACATGTTTATGCTGATATTGTTACACCTGAAATGACTATAGAAGAAAAAGATGCTGAAAATGGTGTTGATATTAAACCTTTATTAGATGATGCAAAAGCAAGTAATACTGGAGCTATTGTAAATATTGGATCTATTAAAGTTATCTTTGATAAAAATGCTGTAATAGAAGCCACTTCTACAACATTTAAAATGAAAAATATTAATCTTGAAAATGCTAAGAATATTCAAGCAATTTTACAGTTATCTTTAGAAGGAACTTCTTTTACAAACGGAAAAGTAAAAATTGAGTACCCATTTAACAAGGAAATTCCTAACAAAAAAGTACTCAAAGTATATGCTATAGAAACTAATAATAATAAAACTGAATTAAATTCTGAATTAAAAGATAGTATTCTCTCTTTTGAAACAAACAAGTTGTCAGAATATCAAATCATTTTTGAAAGTACTAAATATACTCCATCTGGTCTTGCAATTGGTGGAATTGTTTTTGCTGCCGTTATTATAGCAATTATTATCATTGCTATGCTTATATCTGCATATAGAAGAAGATCTTAATATAAATTTAGGCGGTTTGCGTTACTTTATCTAAGAAAACAACTTCGTTATATATGTTTCTATATGGTCTTAACATATGTAAAACCCATACTACATAGAATACAACAAATGCTACTACAGCAAATGCAAATCCAATAGGATATGAAATATCTGTTGATAACCTTAACCCTTCATTAGCACTTAATATGTATGTTAATGTAACAGCACTCATAAATGTTGCAGGAAGCGCTGTGATAAGTGGTCCGTATTGATACTTCCCTTTCTTTATTAAATATGCTGTTGCAACCCAAAGAGCAATCATTGCAAGTGTTTGGTTACTCCAACTAAAGTATCTCCATATTATTTGGAATCCTTCTGCATTAATAATTGAAAACCAAGTAATTAATCCTCCAACTGCTAATAATGGAATTGTTATTATTAACCTATTTTTGATCTTCTTTTGATTTAAATGCAGAGCTTCTCCGATAATTAGTCTTGCACTTCTAAATGCAGTATCACCAGAGGTAATTGGACATATTATTACACCAATTACAGCAAGTATTCCTCCAAATACGCCTAAAACGCCCTTAGAAATGTCGTAAACAACGTTGGAAGCTCCACTGGTTAATGCTTCGTTAAGGAGTTGAGTTGAACCATAGAACGCTACACCGGCTGCAGCCCAAACTAGTGCAATAACAGATTCAGTTAGCATGGCACCATAAAATACCTTCCTTCCAACTCTTTCATTCATAATACATTTAGCCATCATTGGAGATTGCGTAGCATGGAATCCAGAAATAGCACCGCATGCAACAGTTATAAACATATAAGGCCAAACAGGAGTTCCTTCTGGATGTAAGTTTTGAAGATTAATTTCAGGTATTGTATATTTGCCATTTGAGAATAATATTCCACCTATTACTGCTAATGCCATTATCATTAATAAAACACCAAAAATTGGATATAATTTTCCAATTAGTTTATCTATTGGTAATAATGTTGCTAATAAATAGTATGCAAGGATAATTATTGCCCACCATTTACCTTCCATTCCTGGAGTTAATTTTGCAAGCAATGCGGCTGGAGATGTAACAAAAACAACACCACATAGTACTAAAAGTACTACTGAGAATATTCTCAT
>CAMVBZ010000010.1 GCA_947165815.1 uncultured Clostridia bacterium | reverse complement strand
CGAAGAAGCACCTGTTGAAGAACCTGTTCAAGAGGAAACACCAGCACCTAAAAAGGCTCCAGCAAAAAAGGCTAAAGTTGCAGAAGAAAAGGTTTTAGAAGATACAAAAGATACTTCAAATGCCGATTCTGCAGAAAAAACAGATAAACCTGTAGCAAAGAAACCAGCAAAAAAACCAGTAACTTTTGAAAGAGATCCTGGCAAACCAAGAAATCCACAAAACAAATCAACAAAGAAATAGTAGGTAAGAAAAATGGCAAAATCTTTGACTAAAAAATTCAAGATGACAAAGAGAGTATTTAGTTACCCTTACATTCTCTTTATGCTACTCTTTGTTGTCGTACCACTGGTTATGATTCTTGTCTATGCTTTCTTAGACAATGAACACCAGTTCACATTGAGCAACTTCCAAACATTCTTCACTTCTAGAAGCTCATTGTATGTTCTTGGAAACTCTTTGTTTGTAGGTGTTATTACTACAGCAATATGCTTACTCATTGGATACCCTGCTGCTTACTTCCTCTCAAAATCAAAGAATAGTGGCAAGGTTATGGTACTTCTCTTCATCCTTCCAATGTGGGTAAACTTCTTAATTAGAACACTTGCAACAAAAGAAATTTTCATGGCAATGCACGTAGAACTTGGAATGGGAACAGTTTTATTTGGTATGGTTTATAACTACCTTCCATTTATGATTTTACCACTACACACAGTTATCTCTGGTATAGACAAGAGCTATACAGAAGCTGCAAGAGACCTTGGAGCAGATGACTTTACAACATTCTTTAAGGTTATTCTTCCAATGTCTGTATCCGGTATATTAAGTGGTATTACAATGGTATTTATTCCAACCATTTCAACATTCGCAATCTCACAATTACTCTCAAACGGAAAGATATTCCTCTTCGGTGATTCCATCGAATTGAAATTCTCACAAGACATGTATGGTGTCGGATCCGTTATGAGTTTAGTAATGTTAGTATTTGTATTAGTATCTTCATTCATTATGAATAGATACAACAAAAATAAAAACGTTGGGAGGACATTATGGTAAAAAAGATATTCGAAAAGAGCTACCTCTTTATACTCCTTGCGATTTTATACGCACCAATAGTATTCATTATCGTGTACTCATTCTCTGGAAGTTCAAACTTCAACTTCGATAATGGTTTCACATTTGAATCCTATAAGCAAATAGTAACATCAGATAAGGCAGAGGCACTTGGACTTGCTATCGGAAATACTTTCCTTATTGCTATTGTAAGTTCTGTTATTGCAACAATAATGGGAACTTGTGCAGCAATTGGTATTCATGCACTTGGAAAGAAATTCAGACACGCAGTTGAAACAGTAAACCAATTCCCTATCATCAACTCCGAAATCGTTATGGCTGTATCATTCATGATATTCTTTGTTACATGCCGTTTCGCAGAAGGATATGTAAGACTTATTATTGCACACATTGCATTCACAACTCCTTATGTTGTTTTATCCGTTCTTCCAAAACTTGAAAGTATGGATCCAAACGTATATGAAGCCGCATTAGACCTTGGTGCAACACCAGCATACGCTATGGTTAAAGTTATGATTCCTATGATTACTCCTGGAATTATCTCAGGCTTTGCTATGGCATTTACATTGTCTTTGGATGACTTCATCATTACACAAATCAACAAAGGTGCAGGAACAGGTATAGACACCCTCTCTACATTCATTTACTCGGATGCAAGAGTTCAAGGTCTAGAACCATTCTGGTATGCAATATTCTCAATAATTATTGTAGTAGTTCTTGCTGCTGTATTAATTGTTAACCTTATTAATTCAACAAGAGCAAAGAAAGCTAAGACATTAAGCTTTAAAGGAGGCAAATAATGAGAAAATCCTTTAAATATATCGTTTTAGTATTAGTACTTTGTTTATTGTTAACAGTCTTTGTTGCATGTAATAAGACAGACAAAAAAGGCAATGCAATAGATACACTTGTAGTATATAACTGGGAAGATTATATTGATGACAGTGGTGAAACAAGCAGAATAGATGCATTCAAAGAATACTACAAAGAAGTAACTGGCAATTCCATTAACATAATTTACACAACATTTGACACAAATGAAACTATGCTCGCAAAGGTTTTAAACAACGATGCTCAAAGCGTAGACCTTATTTGCCCAAGTGATTATGCTGTACAAAAATTAATGGTAAACAGAAAACTCGCTAATATAACTTCTTTAATTAATGAATATAATGGCTCTACCCTTCCAAATGGAGAAATATTAAATCTACACAACCTAAATACTACTTTCCAAAACACAGATCCAGATTTTGCAGATGCAATTAATGCAGAATTTAGCACAATAAAGATTGGAAACGAAACTGCTTCTATGGAAAACTATATCGTACCTTATATGATGGGAACATTGGGAATCTTATATAATAAGAAATATGTATCCGAAGAAGAATTAGAAGAATATGGTTGGGGTGTTCTTTGGAATGAAGGAAACAATCCAGATATTGAAAACAAAATCCTAGTTAAAGATAGTGTTAGAGATACATATTGTGCAGCTGTTATGTATATGAGAGATTATGGTCTCCTCCCTGAAGGTTATGAAAACATGAGTGTTAGAGAGTTAATCAACTGCACAGACCAAGTCATGTTAGATGCTGCTGAAGAAGTATTAACAAACCAAAGAGCCCACATAAGTGGTTACGAAGTAGACTTCGGTAAAGATGATATGCTCAACGAAATCGTTTATGTTGACTTAGCATGGTCTGGAGATGCTTTATGGGCTATTGAAGAAAGCTATGACGAAGATGAAGATGATTACTATCTTGGTTACTATGTTCCTAGAGATGAGCTAGATAGACAAACTGGAAACCTTTGGTTTGATGGTTGGGTCATCCCAGAAACAGCAAGTCACAAGAGAGCAGCTTTAATGTTCATAGACTTTATGAATGATCCAGACAACGCTATATATAATTCCATTTATATTGGATACACATCTGCTGTAGATAGAAACAGAATGATGTATGAATGCAATGAGGCAGGAGATATCCTCTACGAGGAAGGACATGATGGCGAAGACGGATACGAAATCATAAATGAAGAAGTATACGAAGCATTAGTAGACAATGAATACGCATTAGATGTTGAAGATAATGACGGCGAATATGACTTTGAATATTTCGAAGATGAAGGAAGATATCCAACAATATTAGACACAACACAACTTGGTGTTATGAGAGATTTCGGAGATAGATCTGAAGTTGCCATCAAGATGTGGGAAAATGCAAAAACAGGTAAAGATGTACCATGGGTATTAATTTGGTGCACAATAGCAATTATTGGATTTGCATTAATATTGGTAATTATCTGGGTCATTAAAGAAAAAGTAAGACTTAAACCTAGAAAGTTAAATTAAAAATTTGCACCCAGTTTGATATGCACCCCGATTGTTGGACAAACAAGGAGGGTGCATTTTTTTATTAGTTATTGTATCCTGGCCAAACAAAAGACGAGTTCAATTTATATTCTCCGTTATCTATAAAAAGGTCCTCTCCACTCATAGACTTATTAGTTACAGTTAAGAAGTAAACCCAATCTGCAACCTCGTCAACACTCATCCACTTTTTTAATGGTGTTACAGCCATAATTTCTTCCCATTCTTTTTTATCTTCCATTACGATTTTATTCAAGTCTGTCTTTACACCACCTAAAGATATTGAATTAGCTGTTGCTCCATACTTTGCAATACGTGTTGCAACATTCTTCATATACCCGACAATTCCTGCTTTACTAGCTACATACTCTGGAAATTCAAAACCACTTTGTGCACTTGCAGATGCATTAAAAAGAATGGATTTGATATCTTTTTGAATACCATATTTTTCTGTTACATATATCGCACCTTTTAAGTTGTTTGTAATATCATCTTCTGAGTTTTGTAATCCTGCATTATTAAAAATAATATTAACTCCATCTATACTTGGAAGTTTTTCCTTATTCGAAACATCTACTATACAATGATGATAGTTCTTGTTCTCTATTCTGCTTGGCATTATATCTAAACCAAATACTTCATGTCCGTTATCTAAAAATCTCTTTGCACAAGCAACTCCCATGCCACCACTTGAACCTGTTATTAAAACTCTCATCTTGCCACTTCTCCTCCTAAGCAATCAAAATATTCTCTTCCTATATCGTTTTTTCTCCAATTCTTGCATACAAAATATCCTATAGGTGAAAATACAACTTCACAAGCCAATTCTACTCCTGCTCCAATTATAGAACAAGTTACACATTGTACAAATGTCCAGTGGAATCCGTCCCAGAAAATAGGGGCAAATAACATAAATGTGAACAATGAGAATATTAGGTTATCAAAGAATTGTCCTATAAATGTAGATACGTATGTTCTTGTAAAGAATGCAACACCACCATCCGGATTCTTTTTAAATGCTTTTCCTATAAGATAGTTCATAAAATTATTAAGAACTGCAGATGCTATAAAAGCTATTGTTGAACTTAATAAGATAAACCATGTGCCGCCAATAATTGTATCAAAAGCCGTATAATCGTCTGCAGTGGATGGAATTCTAGATACTATAAAGAATATCAAGCATGCAAGCAAATTAACGAATATGGCGAATATAGACATTCTAGTGGATGCTCTTGGACCAAAATGCTTGGTTACAATATCCATACACAAAAAAGATAACCATGATATAAGTATTCCACCATCTATTGCTAAATATTCTGTTTGAACCAATGTCTTATTAGCTAAAATATTCATAGCTATTACTGACACAACAAATAATGCAACGACAGGAGATGGTATGGATCTTAATAAAATTCTGGTTTGTTTTAAAATTAAAATAAATTTTGAATCCTTCTTAGATTCTTGCTTTTCCATATTAGTTTCTCCTTGGTTTTATTTTATTGAGCGAAGGATTTAGAGGCCGAACTCCGCTGTTTGTATATTATATATTTTTATTTTAAAAAGTCTATCTATTTTTAAGTTTATCTTTTAGATAGAGATATCTTTCATATTTTTCTTGTCTTGCAAAATGGTCTTTTCTAGATTGAAGTTCACATTTTGAATAATCTAATTTCTTTCCGCCAAATTGCTCACTTGTTAAATCAAAAATACAATCTCCAACTTTGTTAAAACAGTGTCTAGCACCATCTTCAAGATTTATTGCATATACTTCTCCTCCAAAGATATCTTGGACTAGAAAAGCTGTTATAGAACATTGCCCTGCTGTTTTGTTTTCTTCACTCCAAACATTTCTTAAACTTGGAGCACATGTATATTCACACCATATATTAGATAGTGCATCATATAAGTCTCTTGGATTATTAATTCCTTTGTACTCATTGTTAATTGGAGCAACGTTTGCACCATCTGCATTGTAAAAATTATATTTCATATAACACCTAGATGTTTAAGAGCTTATTTAATAATTGTTCTGTTGTAAGACCATATAAAGGATGTACCTTCTTTGGACACAATTTACAAAGTGGATCTAATACAAAAATTCTATTATGCATGTCTATATGAGGAATTATTAAGTCGCTTTCTTGAACAATGTAATCTCCGTAATAAATTATATCTAAATCCAAAGTTCTATTTCCCCAATGAACATCTCTAACTCTTCCTTCTTTTGCCTCTATTGTGTTTAAAACCTTTAATAGTTCTCTAGGAGTGAGGGTTGTTTCTATTTCGGCACAAGAGTTAATAAAGTCTGCATCTGCAACACCACCATATGGCTTAGTAGTAATTCTCTTGCTTTCCCTTAAAAACCATATATCATTTGTGTTTTCTAATGCATTTATTGCATTATCCAAATGTGCACTTTTATCTCCAATATTTGAGCCCAATGCTATATAGCAAAGTACCCTTTCTCTCTTAGATTTAACGGATACATACTCAAAGGTTTGGTTCATAGGAGCATCTGGTTTTTTAACCTCAACTTCTACCTCTTTAATCTTTTCATAATTGGCCAAGATTTCTTTGCATAATCTATCTGCTAAAGTTTCTATAAGGTTGAAACATTTGTCCTTGAAAAATGCAACAACGAGTTTACTTACTTTTGCATAATTTATAGTTTCATTTAAATCGTCTTTTTCGCTAGCCTTGGTTATATCTACAAGCATATCTATATCTACAACCCACTTTTGAGGATTGACTTTCTCTTCCGGATTAACTCCATGGCAAGCCTGTATTTCAAGACCTTTGATAATAATATGAGAATTATTGTTTAAAAATTTTTTCATTAGTATGTTGAGTAGTCTGTATCGTCATCACTACCAAAACGTGATATTTTAATATCATCTCTCATTGGAAGTCCTCTACCTGGCTTATAATCTACTTTCTTTCTAACTTCCTCTTTAAATGCTTCTATATCTTGAGTTTCCTCTTCTTCTGCAACTTCTTCTTGGGTCTCTTCTTGTGGTACTTCTTGAACTTCCTCAGTTGTTTCTTCTACAACTTCTTCCTTAGTTTCTTCTGCTGGTTGTTCTTCTTGAGGTTGTTCATCTGCCATTATATCAGATTGCTCAAGGTCTACTTTCTTTGTTCCACTTTCTACGTCTGTTACAAGATCATATAACGAAACGCCCTTCTTCTCTTCTGTTTCAGGTTCTGCTGGTTTTTCCATAGCATAAGAAAGAGCATCTATTGCAGCCTTATTCTCTGCTATATCATGAACCCTAACAAATAGATATCCTTTCTTTGTTGCAAGTGCTGTTGTGTTAACTGTTGCATTAAGTCTATCTTCAACTTCTCCACCTAAGAATGATTTTCTAGATGTGCCGAGCAATAATGGATATCCAAGTTGTTTAAGTTGCCCGTATTTAAGTAACAATTCCCAATCTTCACTTGCATTATGATTAAAGCCAATACCACCGTCTAATATGATTTGCTCTTTTCTAATGCCTACGCCTCTTGCTTTATCTATAGCCTTTTGAAGTCCATCTATGATGTCTTGAATTAACTTTGAATCCTTTGGAGAATTTCTTCTATTATGACAAATACAAACAGATGCATTGTGATTTGCAATAACCTTTGCCATCTTTGGATCCGAAAAACAAGTGACATCATTAATCATATCTGCACCATTATCCAAGCAAACATCTGCGACGTTGGAATAGAATGTATCAATGGATACAGGGATATCAAAGTGCTTCTTAATTTCTTTTAAAACTGGTAATACCCTACCTAATTCAACAGGAGATTTAATAACTTCGGCACCTGGTCTTGTAGATTGTCCACCAATATCTATAATTTCAGCACCATCTCTAATCATGCAGTATACTCTTTCAATTAAATCATTCTTTAATCTACTTGGTTCATAGAAGGAATCCTCTGTAACATTAAGTATTCCCATTATGTGAGTACCTGTTGTAAATTCTTTTTTGCCAATAATCATATTATTTCTCCCTTATTTTGCAATCTCTAAAATGTGAGATATCATCTCGTTTGTCATATATCCACGTGTTGCCATAGTTTTGGTAATTGTACCGACTTTTTTAATTCCACGTGCTGTCATACAAGTATGCTCACCTTCTATTATAACCAAAACTCCCTTTGCATTCAATTCGGAAAATACTGCATCTGCAATTTGCTGAGTGAGTCTTTCTTGCATTTGTAAACGCTTAGCAAAACAATCTACTAATCTTCCAAGTTTACTCAACCCAACTATTTTTCCATCTGGGATATAGGCAATTAAAACGTGTCCGAAGAAAGGCATTAGATGATGCTCACAAGTAGACGCAAAGTCTATATCCTTTTCTAAAACAACATCTTCGCCATCGAAATTAAATGTTCTGCATAGATAATCCTTTGGATCTTGGTTATATCCTGCAGTTATCTCTTCATACATTCTTGCAACTCTTGAAGGAGTATCTTTTAAGCCTTCTCTATTAGGATCTTCCCCAATAGCTTCTAATATCATTTTAACAGCTTGTTCAATCTTTTCCTTATCTACGTTGTTTTGCATAATCTATATTTAAACCTCCGTTTATTACTAATTAAACATAGTGATTTGTTCAAATAACGTTAATGAACCACACACTACAATGACCTTAGAATCTCCATCTAATTCTTCTTTAATTGCCTCGTTTATATCATTAATTTTTCTAGAATCATAGCCCATATCTTTTGCCAATTTTACAAGTTCATCCGTGCTTGCTGCTCTTGGTGAGCTAGATTGTATAAATGTTGTTTTAGAAGATAGTGGTAGCAACAATCCTAGTATTCCCTTCATATCTTTATCTCTCAACATTCCTATTACAAAATGAATGTGTTCTTGTGGGAAGTATGTCTTAAGAGTTTGAGCTAAAGACTTTGCGCCATGTGGGTTATGAGAACCATCCAAGATAATATATTTACCATTTATCTTCTTTACGTCAAAGCGAACTGCCCACTTAGTTTCTTCTACGCCTTTCTTGGTTTTTTCTAAATCTATCTTCCAACCCTTCTCCTTAAGGACTTTTATAGCACAAAGAGAAATTGCCAAGTTTTCCTGTTGATATTCTCCTAAAAGATGTGTTGTATATTCCTCTCCATCTATCTCTATTACTTGTCCTTTTTCTATATCTCTAGAAATAACTTTTGGAGTAGATGCAATATATAATTTCTTGGAATGCTTTTCTATTACATCCATCACTTCTTTACTCTGCATAGAAGTTACTGCAACATCCTTTATAATTGCTGCCTTCTCTCCTGCAATCTCGCCTAATGTATTTCCAAGTAATGCACAATGATCAAATCCAATTGGAGTAATAATGGCAACCTCTTTATTCTTTATAACATTAGTTGCATCTAATCTTCCTCCAAGTCCAACCTCCAAAACCACTATGTCGCACTTTTCTTCTTTAAACAAAAGATATGCAGCAATAGTTTCAATCTCAAAGGCTGTTAAATAGTATTTAGGATTATCCTTTTGCAAACTCTCTATTCTCTTTTTAACTAAAGTTAAGTACTTTGCAACAGATTCTTCAGAAGCCATCTCTCCGTTAATTAGAAAACGTTCTCTATAGTTATAGATGTATGGTGAATTATATGTACCAACTTTATATCCGTTATTTTTTAGAATAGATGTGAGATATGCTGTAACACTTCCTTTGCCATTAGTTCCTGCTACATGAATAAACTTTAAACTATCCTCTGGGTTTCCAAAGGAATCACAAATTAATTGCATTCTATCTAGCCCATATTCTGAGCCTAGTCTAGAAATATTCATAATGTAGTTTAGAGCTTCTTTATAAATCACGAAGCACCTCCCCATTGTGGAAGCACTTCTCGCAAGTGAAGCGGGAGCGAAATCTGTACCGCAAGCATTATACTTTTCGTCCAAGGACACCCCCCGTTCCTTTGGCACTTAACGCACAGTTTCTACAACTTCCATAGAAATTTTTTAGGGTACAATAATTTTAACACTTAAAAATGCTATATGCAACTTTTTATATAATAAACATTAGCAATAATAATGCCACACCAATTGTTGGAATAGCAATTAATAAACCATACTTTATAAACTGTTTGAATCCATAATTTACTTCAAAATTACCAGTGATATTTGTAAACATAATACCAGCCAATGCACCTATTGGAGTAAGGAATGCACCTATATTGCTTCCAATTATTGCAGCATATATTGCTTTGTAATATGCAATGCCAGACAAACCATTTGGCAACATACTGTATAGAATACTCATTGGAATGTTATTAATTACATTAGCTACAACAAATGAGGATGCACCATATGTCCACTCTGTATAACTACTACCTAATAATTCACCTAATCTTTGTGCTATTCCTTGGTATTGCAATGCCACAACTATTACAAACATAGATAGTACAAAAGGTATAAGTTCCCAAGGCAATCTTTTAATAGAATCCGTTACGTATCTCCAATGTTTCTTTGTGATGATACGCATTATTAAATTGTATATAAGCAAGGATCCAGCGCATATTGCAGAAACCAAATACATTTCTACATGAATGTAACTTGAAATTATTAAGAAGATTAAGCAAACAAATAAATGGACTACACCAACGGCTAAATCTACTTTGCTGTCTATTGTGAAATTGTCTTCTTGTGGTTCCAATGGTTTTTTAAGTTTTTTGTAGAATATAAGAATGATCAATCCAAGTTGAATAATACCTGCAACTAGAGTTGGCAAGGACATAACCTTGAAATACTCTACAAAATTTATTCCTGCAGATGTGGCAAGATATATGTTTGTTGGGTTGCCAATTATTAACATCATAGACCAGGTATTTGCTGCAGCAAACTCTCCAACCAAATATGGTATAGGGTTGATTTTTGTGTTCTTACAGAAGAAACAAATAAAAGGAGTGAAAGTTAAAACAACTATATCATTGGATGTGAAAACTGTTAAAAGTGCTGTTAGTAAATAGAAAATAATGAATAAACTAAATTGGCTTCCCTTTGCTATCTTTACAGCTTTTCTAGCAAGATAATGAAATAATCCAACCTCATCCAAAAATATAGATAGGAATGTCATAGATAAGAACAATACTAAAATCTTGAGTGGATTAATGGATGTATTAGATGTTAATGAATGCCATATCTCCTCTATAGGAACCAATCTTAATAACAAAAGAAGAATAGCCCCAACAAGAGCTATTATCCAATATGTCCCAATAACACTCTTTTTAAGTTTAATGCTTGGGAAGAAAATTATTGAAACCGTAATTGCAATGAATGTTATCAAGGCAACTATTAAGGTTGGTATCATTAGTTATATCTCCAAATTGCAATGGAGTATGGTTGCTTATCTAGTTAATAATCCTGCGTCCAAAACAAATTGGCTGCCATCTATGTACTTTGCTTTATCTGAAGCAATGAATAATACTGAGTTTGCTACATCTTCTGGTTCAATCCATGGAACTGGAAGTAAATTTCCTGCACTTGCCTCAGCAATCTCTTCTGGTGTTTTTCCTTCCATTTCTGCTAAGCCATCATTCATTGGAGTATTAACTCCAGTTGGATGCAAGCTTACTACTCTAACATTATATGGAGCAAGTTCTATAGCAAGAGATTTTGTCAGTCCAACAAGACCCCATTTAGATGCTGCATAATGGCTCAATCTTCTCATACCTCTTAACCCACCAACAGATGAATTAAAGATTATAACGCCACTCTTGTTTTCTTTCATATATGGGATACAAGCTTTAGCAGAGAGCCAGCCACCCTTAAGATTAATGTCTATCATGGTATCCCATTCATTCTCTGTCATTTCATCTGCAAAAGCATAAGCACAAATACCAGCGTTGGCAAATAATATATCTATCTTGCCTAGTTCTTTTACACCTTTCTTTGCTGCTTCTTCTAAGTCTTTTTCAACTCTTACATCTCCACCATATACAACACACTTTCTGCCAAGTTTTTCAATCTCAACTTTTAGATTTTCTAAGTCTTGAGATGTCGTGGAATTATATCTTGGATATGTAATTGGTTTTGCAAGATCAAAAGCAATAATATCTGCTCCTTCTTTAGCAAAAGCTAAAGCAACTGCCTTTCCTTGCCCTTTTGCTGCACCCGTAATAAAAACAACTTTGCCTTCAAATTCGCCCATAATTTCCTCTATTTTTTTACGTAATAATCTAAGTATGAATCTAGTGGTACTTCAAGTGCACTATTAATTAAATTCGTTGCAATCATCATACCTGCAAATGATGTTAAAAGTACTATCTCACTTTCACTAAATCTTGCTCTCATTCTATTGAACAAATCATCAGATACAACTGCTGGATGGTTAACACATGCTCTACCATATTCAACTAATAATTTTTCGGTATCTGTTAATTCTAAATTATCTGGGTCTTTTCCTGCATCCATAATGATTCTTCTAAAGAAGGTTGAACAAATTAAGCATTCGTTTTGTGTAGAAATTGCATGTGCATATACATATGTTGAAAACTCTCCAACAACCTTCACGACTTCGTCTTTTAGTGGATACCATTCCATTAAAACTTTAAATGAAGGAACGTGGTTTAAAAGTGTTTTCTTCATATTTGTAATCCTGCCATGTTCATTCACTTGGCCATCGTAACATTCAAGCACTTCGCCTTTTGCCTCTTCTCTTTCTATCATATGGATACGCATAATATACCTCCAACAATTGTTTCAATTATACAACTCAATATTCAAAATAAAAACAAAAATAGACTTACATATTGAAAAAAGTGAGTTCTTAATATAAAATTATTTTATAAGTTTTATTTTTTTATGCGTGAAAGGGAGAAATATGAGTACGATTTTAGGCGATATGGCCAATCTTAATTCTTGGGTAATGTATTTGCTATATGGTGCTATTGTTGCCTTCATTACTTTTGAATCTGTCTTTTATTTAATCCGTTCAATTAGAAGAGCCAAGAAACTTAATATGGATATGGGAAAAATTAAGAAGGTTATTACATCTTCTATCTCTTTCTCTATTCTTCCTGCAATAGGAATAGGTATTGGCGTTGTTACGCTAGTTGGTGCATTAGGTATTGCATTCCCTGCTATAAGATTATCTGTTATTGGTTCACTCCAATATGAAGCACAGATGGCAGGTGGTGCTGCAGATGCTATAACTGGCACAGAAAACGGATTGACAACGATTATGAATAGTGGTGGTATTACAGGAGACCAGTTCTTAACTGTTGCTGTTATTATGACAGTTGGTATTATTTGGGGTCCATTGTTTGTCTCCACAGTATTTAAGAAATTACAACCAAAACTATCCAAGCTTGCATCTATAAACTTGGGTTCAGACAACGAGATGTTAGATGAAGGCAAAAAGAATAATATGGGCGATTTGATATTCTCAATAGTCTTCATTGGTTTGATTCTTGGATACTTCTCTATGGCAATATCTACTGTATTTGGAACAACAAAAATTACAGATCCAAGTACTGGCGAAGTTGTTGGTTCATTTAAAAATATTAATACTATTTACGGTTATTACAATCTCATAGCAATTATTGTAGCTGCAATTATTATGGCTATCTTTGAATTCTTAATGAAGAATCCAAAAATGAAATTCCTAGCAGACTTATCTGTTCCAGTTGCAATGCTCGTTGCCATGTTTGTTGTTGGCGTAATTAGTTTCTTCGCACAAAAGAATGGTTGGGATCCAACTCTTGCTCAAACAAGTGCAAGAATTGTCCAATCGGTAATATAAAAGGAGGTGGATTATGGCTAAAGAAAAGAAAATGACAACTTTAGATTACAATATTAAGCTCCACCTCATGGGACGTATTTGGACATTGTCTGGATTACTTCTCATTATTATGGTACCGGTAGTTATTAGTATCTTCTATAAGGCAACAATGAATTGGCAGGTATTTGCTAATGCTGGAGTTATCACACTTCTCTTTATCAACCTTGCATCCGGATTATTAGAACCAATTATCTATTCTCCAATGCTTGGAACAAGTGGTGAGTATCTTGCATTCATTACAGGTAACCTCGCAAATATGAAAATTCCATGCGTTGTAAAAGCACATGAAATATACGAAACAAAGCAAGGCTCAGAAGAACAAGAACTAGTTGCAACTATTGCTATTGCTGTTAGCTCATTAGTTACAGTTTTAATAGTCTTTGTTATAGTAATTGCTCTTGCTGTTTCTCCACTACAATCTTGGATTCAAAGCAACAAATATCTAAACAATGCATTTGGTTGTGTTGTATATGCTTTATTCGGAGCTCTTGGTGGTAAGTACTTAGTAAAGAACCTTAAACTTGCTGCTATACCTGGAATTATAATAATTATTCTTTCTATAGTACTAGCATTACTTGGTATGAATCTAGGTTCTGCAGCATTAGTAGTTGGCATTGTAATCATGATAATTGCTGGGCTCGGACCTATTGTTGTAAAAAAGGTAAAAGCAAAGAAAGAAAAGAAAATCTATGACAACATTTCAAATGGCGTGGATTTAGAAGAAACATATGCCCTAATCATTGCTCAAAATGAGAAGGCAGAAAAGAAGAACAAAAACAAAAATTAATATAAAGGGGATTATTTATGGCAACAGAAGAAACACCTGCAGTAAAGAAAAACTTTCTGCATAAACTTTTCGGTTCCACTCCTGGAGATGGCGAACTTCAACCTAAAGAAGGTATAGCTTTCTCTCTAGCTGGATTCGGTCAAAACTTAATCTGTACTATAGTCGGCTCATATCTAACCGTCTTCATGACAGATGCTATTGGTTATCCTGCATTATGGGTAGCATTCTTAATGTTATTTGCTCGTATATTCGATGCATTAAACGACCCAATTATGGGATCTATCGTAGATAGAACTCGTACAAAGTGGGGTAAATGCCGTCCTTATTTAAAATGGATGCCTATACCAATTGCAATCATGACAATTCTCTGCTTCTTACCTTGGTATGCAAATGCCGGACAAGCAGGTGGATTTGCTGCAATTAGTATTATCTATGTTCTATGGAGTGTTGTTTATACAATCTGTGACGTTCCATATTGGGGACTCTCCACTGCAATGTCTAACGACACATATAGACGTGGAAACCTTTTAACAATTGCTCGTCTTATCTGTACATTAGGTGCTGGTATCGTAACAATCGTTGTACCACAAGTTACATCTAATATGACAGCTCTTCAAGCAGGAGATGTAAGCACATATCAAAACTTAATCACAAACATCCAATATGCAGCTATTGCACAAGGTGGTGAAATAGACTATACAACTATTGCAAACATCCCAACTTGGATTGCAGGACACGCTGGTTATGATCATTTCCAAGCATTAAATGATTCATGGCTTAAAGTATTAGAACTCAATCCAACAATCGTTTCAGGTATGGATTTGCATAATGCTATAGAAAGTGTAAGAGCAGCTATGCAAACAAAATTACAATACATCTACTTTGTTGCTGCTATCCTTTGCTGTATTGTTGCTGTACCACTCTTCTATGTTGGATTTGCATTCACAAGAGAAAGAAACCAATCTCTCGAAACTCCACCATCACTCAAGCACAACCTCAAATTATTATTTAAGAATAAGCCATTAATGCTCATCGTTATTTCTGGTATCTTAGGTTCTGCTCGTATGGCATTCACATACACTGGTGGTTTATACTTTGCAAAATACGTTTTATCCGATGTTAACTTGCTCGGTATGCAAGGTGAAGGTTTATACACCATTATGACACTTGCAATTGTTCCAGGCGGACTTGTTGCATCCTTAATGGTTCCATTCCTCACAAAGAAAATTGGTAAACGTCATTCATATATTTGGACACACATTGCTGGTGGTGCAATCTTACTCTTAGCATTCATCCTAGGTATTGCATTCGACCAAGGAAATTATACAAAACCATGGATTTTAATTATTGCATTAATAGCAATCGTTATTTCTGGTATTCCATCTGGTCTTTCTAACATTCTTTCATATGCTATGATTGGAGACACCGTTGAATATCTTGAACTCAAGACTGGTGAACGTGCAGAAGGTATCTGTTTTGCTATGCAAACATTTATTAGTAAGATAGGTATGGCTGTTGGCGCATTCATTGGTGTTCTTGGTTACTCACTCGCTGGTGTTACATCCAACAACCCAGGTGCTCTTTCCCCTGCAGGTAAGGACACAATGTGGATTATGTTGATGCTCGTTGCTGCTATTTCATTTATTGCTTCTGCAATTCCATTCTTCTTCTACAAGTTCAACGAAAAAGAACAACAAGAAGCTGTTGCAGAAATTAAGAGAAGAAAAGAAGCAAAGGCTGCTGAAAATGGTGAAATCGTTGCAGATGAAAACGTTAATGCAATTGAAGACACAACTGTAGAAACAATTGAAACAACAGAGTCAGTTGAAGAAACACAATACAGTTTAGAAAACAAGCCTGAAGACGACAACAAAGACGAATAATACTTAGGTATTATGATATAGTGGGAGGATCTAAATCTGGTCCTCCCCTATTTTTAAGATTATGGATTTAAAAAGAAACAATTGGACTAAGGAAATATTTAAAGAATTTGAGGAATATCTCCTCTCTTTATCTAATCCAGAAAAAGCCATATTTGAAAAGAAGATAGTAAACACTAACCAAGAAGTGTTAGGTATTCCAACTCCTACCCTTCGTACAATTGCAAAAGCAATATTTAAAGGCAATTATTTATCATATATAAATAACAACCCATGTTTAAACTACGAAGAGTTTATCATTACAGGACTTATTATAAGCCTTATAAAAGATGAAAAGATTCAAATTGAATACTTGGACAATTACCTTCCTAAATGCGATTCCTGGGCGCACACAGACTCTCTAAAGTTCTATATTAACAAGAATAATATGGATACTTGGTTCAATTATGCTCAAAATTCTTTAAAATCCCAATATACATATAAAAGAAGATGTGGAATCCTTGTGTTTTTCAAACTCATAGAAACAGATTATCTCAAAGAGATATTCACTCTTTTAGAAGAAATGAAAGACGAGAAAGAATACTATGTTAATATGTGTATTGCATGGTTTCTTTGTGATGCCTTTATTAAAAGAAGAGACGACACTCTTAAATATCTCTCCACCACTTCCCTAGGAAAGTTTACAATAAACAAAGCTATACAAAAATGTAGAGATAGTTTTAGGGTTAGTAATGAAGACAAAGAACTACTTTTAAAGTATAAAAAGTAATTTTGTAAAATAATTATTGTATGATAAACTTATACACGTGCTCTCTTAGTTAAATGGATATAACAAGCCCCTCCTAAGGGCTAGTTGTGGGTTCGATTCCCGCAGGGAGTGCCAAAAAAGGAGCCACTTTTTTGTGACTCCTATTTTTATAGACTTTATAAGTTATTATTCTTCATTCTTTTCAGCTGCCTTTATGGCTTTTTCTTTTCTCTTTCTAAATATGAACCAGAAAATACAGAATCCAGGAACGCTAACAAATACTACACAAGCAATAACAATTCCTGCGATAGCTCCACCACTTAGTCCTTCTTTTTCAAATACTACTGCAAACTTACTAAAGTGATTTGTGTCAAATGTAACCTCATCACCATTATATGTTGCATTCATATCAACTTTTTCGTTTCCATTTATATAATAAACTTTAACCTTTTTGCCCTTTGGAACCTCTTTGTCTAATGAAACTGTTACAGTTGCCTTTCCATTTTCAAATGTTGCACCACTAAGTGATACATCTATAACAAGTTCTGCTCCATCAACACCATGATTTTCTTTTAATACATTTGCAGAAAGTGTTGTTGTTTTTCCTGCAATTGCATTGACTGCATTTCCATCAAATACAAGTTCTAATGACCCAACTGCTATAACAACTTTACTATCATCTGCTTTTGCATCATTAAATAGATCCGTTACATCTTCTTGAATACTTGTTTTCTTTTCTGGAGTAACAGGTGAAGTGTATCTTTCAGATGTAGTTGGTTCTGTGTCGAGTACAGGATCAACATACTTGACTTCTTCTCTATATCCATCAACTGAATTTGGTGTGTTACTACCAGATGATTCTGGTGTAAAGACTTCTTGCATTATGCAGTTAAATGATGTATGAACATCATATCTATAATCCCACAACCATCTACGACTATCTAATGTCTCAAGTTCAGCATTCTTTTCTACATTAATGCCAGAAGATTCGCCATAACTTAACACTGCTGTCTCGTCATTTCTCCAATACCAGTGAGATTCTGCATATACAGCCATTGCTGTAAGTGTTGTATTTGCTGTGAGTGTGCCAGTTGTAAAGTTATTAACTGTACCTTGTGTCATACGATGCCATGCTACATATTCTCTACTGAGTTTAGATGGCAAGGATGCAAGACATAAAGTGCTACCTGTTGCAGGCAAATATGAACCAGATACTCTTTGAACATCAAGTAATAAACCAGAATCAAGAGATAACTCAGAATCGTCATTCAATTTAACTACAGGCATTGAGTATTTCTTGTCTTTTACACCAAGCAAATGTTCAGCAAGATAATTATGATCCGCAGAAATGCCATTTGCTTTTAATGTCATGCTAAGAAGTGCTGCATCATCATCTCCAATAAGATAATTCTTGTTGTAGTCATAAGTTGCACTTTCTTGACGATATATTGCATTTCCTCGTCCATCAAAACGATAAAGTCTATTGCCTGTATTTGCCCAGAATCCACGGTAAGAGTGAGATGACTCATGAGTATCTGCAGTTTCTAAAATACTTAATGTTGCAGTATATGTGTTTTCAATAACACCATAATAAAGTAATGTATTTGTTAAATAACAGTAGTTTGGTCTGTCCGTTAGTGCATCATCCATTCCTTTTTCAAGATTTAAAATTAAGTTACAAAGTCTTGTATTGAAGTTGTTCTTCTCTTCCTGTGTAATATCATTGGACATAGAAAGTACACCTTTAACAAAAGAACCATAATATGCTGCTTCAAATACCATCTCTTGATATATTTCCTTAATTAAATCAGATACTTCATACTCAAATGCATGTGTAAAGAATAATGCTCTTACAATAGCATCAAAACCATTCTCTGAAGAAATTGTTGCTTGAGCATAATTATCAAATTTTGCTACAGCATTATTTGCAAATGCTGAACTTTCATTAATGGCCTCTGCTGTTGTTCTATATATAAGAGTATCTACTGCATCTTTTGCAATTTGTTCAATAGCTTCGGTGTTTGTAACTACAAGTTCATCATAGTTTTGTTTATTCAAATCTCCAAAATTACTTGTAATGTGATCCTTAATAAAGTTTTCTACCTCTGCTCTATATGTGTCTATATTCCAAACTCTAACATCAGACTTTATTGGTAAGAATGAATCGCTTAAGACGACATATCTTCCGTTAAATCCTGCTGGGACACCATTATCCATTGTTGCACGTAATACATATTTTTCATTTGCAGTACCTGCATCTACAAGGTCATAAAGGAGTGTTACACTTGAATTATCTGTAATTGTATATACCCTTCCAGCTGCTGTTTCAGAGTTGTACCAATTCTTTATTGCGTCCGTTTGCATAGATTTAAACTGAGTAATTAAAGCATTGAGTCCATTTTCCTTGTAATTGACATTGTAATTATTGAAAGCGGTACGATAATCTCTAGCTGCTGTTGTTCTATCTATAAACTTTTGTTGGCCAGATATCTTTGCCATTTCACTAATAATTGTGTCTAGTTTGCCATCCATTGCAGTCAACTTGCTGTTAATAATATTAAGTTGCTCTTGAATATTTGCAAGTGCTGCTGTAGTAGGATCTTCCATAACGCCAACAAGTCTTAAGAACAATATGGCTGCATTTGCATATCCAATATCTGTAAACACATTGGTAATAATGGATTTGGTGGTTACTGCGCCAGCCTCATCTCCAAACAACCCAGTGATAGCACCAGATACAATTGCCTTGACCTTGTCCATTGCTCCATCTGCATATGCACTTTCACTGTTTTGAGATGTTATAAACACTGCACAAAATATTGTGCAAACAAGCATAATAGCGAGCAAAACAACAATTGTCTTTTTTATTGCATTTGTCATATTAATCTCCTTTTGTTGTTCAAGCCTGGAGTATTTTTATTAGCAAACAAACTGCTTAAACGACATTATAAGGATTAGCAATCCTTAAATTAATTACCCAATATTATACCAGCACGCCATGGTTTTTTTCAACAAAATCACACTATACACTTTAACTCGAATAAAGTCTTTTAAGTAACGCTAAATAAAAAAGGGGCAGGTTTTATTATCCATACCCCTTCGTTAAAACAAAAATATCTAAGTTGTTTTATATTATTTTAGTTTCTCGCCATTGAATATGAATAGATTGTCTTTATTAGGTTTAATCTGCCCTTCTACAACCTTTTCTTCCCATTCTTTTGGGTCTACTTCTTCAACAGCTATAGATATTGCTCCAGGAGGACATCCCCACTCTCTAATAAATATATTATTTATTTCCTCTACAACTTTCTTCTTTGTTTCTTCATCCTTTGGATAACCTTTAATATTAATATATGGCATAACTATCTCCTCCTTTATTTTGTTGCTAAATACTCGTCATATTGTTTCATCACACTATATAAGAATGTAAATGGATCGTCTATCATAGAAACATTGTCTCCAAATTCCATGACCTTATGAGTTCCAGAAGACCATGGTGTCCACTCTGCTGCTCCTGCATAATTTGGATTGTCTGTCTTTACAAAGTTCATGATATATTTAGACATAGAATCAGAAAGTTTTAAATCGGATTCATTATATCTATATGGTTTTTTAGAATTCTTTACATTACCATACATATAAATCATTTCTCCAGAGTGCCATGTTCCCATATATCCATTCTCTTTTGTGAACACATATCTATATACAGTTTCCCCACTTTCTTCTGCCAGCGTAGACCAACTCTCATGTGGATATACAAACCATCTTGCAGATATTACTTGGTTAAACATCTTATCTGCATCTTCATTAGAATTAATCTTTCCAGCATATAAATCCAATACTTGTTGTGCATAGTTTCCTTCAAAACCACTTTTTATTCTAGCTTCATAGTTACTTAATTTAGTTAAACCTTGTCCAGAAAGTAATAATTGTGGAATAAGGAAACAATCCGCTTCGTTGAGGTTAACTCCGTTAAGCAAAATTTGCTCATTTTGTTCCCCGTCTTTATATACTTGGTATGGAGTTTTTGGGAATGTGTATGGATCATCAATAGACATAGCAGAATTTTCATAATTTGTCTTAACAAGTTTATCTGCTGGAATGTTTCTTAATTCTTGTAAAGAATTACAACTAAATTCGGCCTTAATACTATTTCCCATCTTTATAGCATCTTCTTGCTTTCTTCCTGTATGAGGTGGAATTTGTACAACAAGAGATGAAGACTCACCAATTGCCTTCTTAAAATATCCATGTGCAAGAGGTGTTGTACAAAGTGCAGAAACTGAAGATGAACCTGCAGACTCACCTGCAATTGTTACATTAGTTTTGTCTCCACCAAATTTAGCTATATTATCTTGTACCCATTTTAAAGACTTAACTTGGTCTAAAAGACCATAGTTTCCTGTTGTATGGTTAGGAGATTCTGCTTTTAGTTCATCCAAAGCAAAGTATCCAAAGACACCAAGTCTATATGCAACAGATACAAATACTATTCCGTTCTTTGCAAATTCTTCTCCTCTATAATCTGGATTAGATGTTTCGCCACTAGTTAAGGAACCTCCATGGAAGAATACTAATACTGGTGCATCTGCAGAAACATTCTTTGGTTTAAAGACATTGAGATATAAACAATCTTCAGACATTGGAATATCTGGAACAGACTTTAAGTTTGCTCTCCATTGTTTCTCCAAATAAACATCTATAAATGATTTAACAAACCAGTTTGTGCTTTCTTGCATAGCACGTGGTGCAAAATATGAACAATCTCTAACACCTTCCCATGCTTCAACATCTTGAGGTTCTTTCCATCTTAAATCTCCAACTGGTGCTTTAGCATATGGAATGCCAGCATATATTTCAACATCTCCATCTTCATTAACTAGTCCTTGGATTTGTCCACCCTCAACAGTTAATACTCCGGTTTGTGTAGTGTTCCCTTCAGCTGCTTTTAATGGTTGTGTAATTGGCCCAGAAACAAATATCATGGCCACTACTAGAACTAAACCAACAATTATGGTTATTAGTTTAAAATACCATCTCTTTCTTATAATTAGGATTATTGCTGCAACCATTGCAAGATAAAAGATGAACCCTAATACGATGCCGAAAACGCGTAAATTCAACATATCCATAAAGAATACAAGCGCCACAAAACCTATGGCAGATAAAATACAATGGATTATTAAATAAGCAAGTTGTCCCTTAGACAAGTTCTTCATAATGCTTCCTCCTTTTATTATTATAATAAATATCCACCCCTTATGCTATTCTTTTATTTCCCAATGACCACCCTTCTTTGAACCGACATATACTATTCTACCCGATGCTTTTATACATCTTTCTATAGTTGCCTTTGATACACCAGTTTTTTCTGCCATAATTACTTTTGTAATATTATTATTTATGCTTATTAGATTAATTATTTTTTCTTCTAAAGTTTTGGCATCATTTTTGGCATCATTTTTGGCATCATTTGAGGTTTTACTTAAAGCCAACTCATTATTAATCATAATATCACCACCATTCAATTTATAAACATATTATAGCATATAATAATTTTGCATTTCGAGTGTTATATGGGTCATTTTTGGGACATTCTGTTAACAAAACTGGATATAATAGAGATATTTGTCCCATTTATAATATCATTTTTGGGACATTATTTTAAGAAAATCATAAAAATATACAAATATTAAACACATAATTATTTACTTTCTTTGTTGTATCATTTCATAAATAATATGGTATAATGAGTTGTGGAGGATTGAATATGAAAGTACTATTTAAAACAATAATTGCACTCTTAATGCTAGGCATTATAGTTAGTGCTTGTTTTGTGGTTTCATTCTGTGTATTTAAATATGCAGACCATGACACAAACCCACATATGACAATTACAGCACATACAGGTTGTGAAGGATCCAAAGCTAATACGGTACAATCCATGGAAGCAGGATACAATGCTGGTGCAGATATTATTGAATTTGACCTTAACTTTGATGGAGACAAACCAGTTCTTGCACATACTAAAGTTAAAGGTGGCGAAACAACATTTGAAGATGCTTGCAAGTTTTTAGCAGAACATCCAACTCTCAGAGCAAACATAGACGTTAAGAAAACAGACAATATGCCTGCTGTAATGGCCCTTATTACAACTTATGGCCTTAACCTTAGGGTTTTCTTTACTGGAGTTAAAGAAGAGTTTGTAGAGGCTGTGAAGACGGGATGTCCAGGAATTGCATACTATTACAACTGTTATCCAAATCTTTTAAAGATTAACAACCAAAAATATTTAGACGAATTAGTACAAACAGTTAAAGACAAAGGTGCTATTGGAATTAACATGCATCAACTCTTCATTAGCAAGAAACTTGTTAAGACATTCCATGACAACGGATTATTAGTATCCATTTGGACAATTAATGATTCATACTTTGCAACCAGAGCACTCTATTATGCTCCAGACAACATAACAACTAAGAGACCTGCTATGTTAAAGAATATGGTTGGCTAAAAATTAATAACCTAGCAACGAAGATATAACTGGTGTGAGAACGCCAGTTATTTTTTCATATCCTTGAGGCGTAAAATGTAAACCTTCTATAGTATATTCAAGTTTGAGTTCATTAGTATTTGGATCTAAAAATTGTGTATACATATCTACAAACGTGCATCCATTTCTTTGTGCTATATTTTTAACTTTAACGTTATTTGATATAGCTTGCGGATTTCTAAAAGCAAAATCTCCAGATTCTGGTGTTAAAGATTCTATAATATTTTTTGTATTTGGAAGGTTTTGTTTAATCTTTTGTACTATTCTTTCATAATTTTGCAGCATTGTATCTAAATTGTTTATTCCAATTAGCATAACAATAACATTGGGGTTAACATCATAGGCAGAACAATCCAATCTCTCCTCTAATCCCCAAGTTGTATCTGCTCCTATTCCTCTATTTACAACCTTATACTGAGGATACCAATCTTGAACAGGATAACCATCTGTTAGACTATCTCCCAAGAAAGCAACATCTACTTCCCCAAGAGTTTTATTATCTTCTTTAAACTGAGCAACCTTAGCTACATAATAGTCATAGAAAATATTATGTGTTTCTTTTTGAATATACTTTTCATAAACACCATAGTAATACCCTATTCCTATAGATGCTGATACCAATCCTAACACTAATATTATACAAACTATAATGGTTAATTTCTTGTTCATAATTTACCTCTTGCATATTCTAGCACAATATACAAAAAAATACACCCACAGCCGAAGCCATGGGTGTAATGTTAATATTTATTAGGTGTTATGCTTGTGCATAGAAACCTGTAAATATACCTAATGCTCCTCCACCTGTTCCAACATGTATTGATAAATATGGATGGTCAGCATTAAATGCAGCCATTGTAGTTGCATCTGTTGCAATATTTTGTCGTGAAGCATTTTGTAGGTAATATTGCCCACCTTCTTGTTGTCCAACAGCACACATTGTATCGCCTACTGTAAATGCAGGCGCACCATTTCCATTAAATATTTGACAGATATCGAATGTGGTTGTTGGTGTAGGACCATCTTTATATGGACCTGCTCCAGAACGTCTGTCCATCTTTTCACCTTTATATGAGAAGAAACATTGTCCTTGAGATGATACACAAATCAAATTAAATTTGTTGCCATCTGTAAAGAATGTTTTATGGAAATAGTTATTAAGTAATGGATCAAGAGCTGCAAGTCCATCTACTTGTCCTGGTGC
>CAMVBZ010000009.1 GCA_947165815.1 uncultured Clostridia bacterium | reverse complement strand
CTGCAATTGAAGATTATGTTCCGGACTTCGATTTAGATGCTTTAAGCAGTTTGGTAGTGAAGTTGTAATCATAAAACAATACATTTGTAATGACAATGTGTTGACAAAAATTCAAATATTCATTATTATATGGGTAAGGAGATTATTATGACAACACTACAAATTAGAATTGAAGATGACTTAAAAAAGCAAGCAACAGTTATTTGCAACGAGTTAGGATTAGACCTTTCTACAGCAGTAAGATTGTTTTTTAAAAAAATGGTTTTAGTAGGCGGAATTCCTTTTGATATGAAAGTTTCTGAGAGCACCAAAAACGATATTTTGGAAATAGATAATTCAAAAAATACATCAAATTCAATTGGTGTATCAGAAATGTCATTAGAAGAGATGAGTGAAGAAATAAGACTCGCAAGACTTGAAAAAAGAGAAAAATGATTAGCAAATATCTAGACAAAAAAACTGAAAATATTGTATTATTTTATAGAATTAAAATGATTTTTTAATAGAGGAGAATTTTAAAATGGAACAATTAGAAAATGTAACAGTTTTTGATCACCCAATTATCCGTCACAAAGTCGCTATTCTTAGAGATGAAAACACAAGTATGAAAGTCTTTAGAGAAGTTGCAGAAGAAATAACAACTTTAATGGTTTATGAATCTTTTAGAGACGTAAAAATTAAGAAAGTTATGATTAAGACTCCTCTTGAAGAGACAGAACAAGAAATGGTAGTAGACCACTCAGTTACAATTGTTCCTATTCTTCGAGCAGGATTAGGTATGGTTAACGGTGTTCATAGATTATTCCCAACAGCAAGAGTTGGACACATTGGTTTATATAGAGATGAAGAAACTCTTGAACCACATGAATATTACTGCAAATTGCCAGAAGGTATTGAAGATAGTGTAGTATTTTTACTAGATCCAATGCTCGCAACTGGTGGTTCCGTTATAGATGCTATCACAATGTTAAAGAGAAGAGGCTGCAAAGATATTCGTTCAATGCATATCATTGGAGCTCCAGAGGGAATTAAAGCTGTTCATGAAAAGTATCCAGATGTACATATTTATGTTTCTACAGTAGATAGACAACTCAATGAACATGGTTATATCCTTCCAGGACTTGGAGATGCAGGAGACAGATTGTTCGGAACAAAATAATCCTAAAAACAATATTAATAATTTGGCTATTAGATTTATTTCTAGTAGCCATTTTTTAATTGTCATTTAAGTATATCCTATGATATACTTTGTCTATGATTAATAAACTAAGTATTTACATCTCACAAACTACCAATGCGTATATTAATCAGGCTTCAGAGGCTTATTTTTTAGAAAGCGTAAAAGAAGGGGAACTAATCTTATATTTTTGGGCAAATAAAAATGCCATTTTCATTGGTAGAAACCAAGATGTTTTTAGTGAAGTCGCAGTAGATGAATTCTTAAAAGATGGCGGATCCATTTTAAGAAGATTTAGTGGTGGTGGAGCTGTTTATCATGATTTAGGCAATATTAACTTCTCAATTATCACTACTGAAAAGGATTATGATTTGACTCAATTTAGAAATTTACTGTTGGATGCATTTAAATCTTTGGGAATAGATGCAAAATTAAGTGGAAGAAATGACTTTGAAGTTAATGGTTTTAAGTTTTCTGGCAATGCATATCTAAAACGTCCTGTAAATGGTGTAGTAAAATGCTTGCAACATGGAACAATATTAGTATCATTATTTCCAGATGCAGTTTCTAAATATTTAACTCCTTCTAAAGCAAAACTAGAAAGAAAAGGTGTTAAGAGTGTAGAGAGTAGAGTTACGTGTTTGTGCAAAATTAATAAAGACATAACAGTTGAGGGAATTATTCAAAGAATAAAAGACATTTTTATAGCTCAATATGGCAATGCTGAAGAGAATACACTTGAGAAGGTATATGGTGAAGACCTATATAAAAATCTTTATATGCAACTTATATCCAAAAAATGGATATACGGAGAATATAAGTTAAATGAAAATTGTTTTGAAAGTATTATTAAAAACTCAAAAGTTGATATTGAGTTATGTTTAAAAGATGATATAATTATTAATACTAATATCTATACGGATGAGATGGATGTATGCTTTATTCAAAGCATAAAAGATGAATTAAATGGTGTAAATATTAATGATATAGATTCCTTAACAACAGATTCCAAAAAGATAGTAGAGGATTACAAAAGATGGAAGAATACAATCTAATAGTTATTGGTGGTGGTCCAGCTGGATATACAGGAGCAATTCGTGCTGCTAAAAAGGGATTAAAAGTTGCCCTTGTTGAAAAGGATAATGTTGGAGGCACTTGTTTAAATAGAGGCTGTATTCCAACAAAAGCTTTATTACATTCTGGAAATTTGTTTGCATCTCGTGAAGATTGGGAAAGTGAAGGAATCATTGTTTCAGATATTTCTTATGATGAATCCAAGGTTTATGAAAGAAAAGATAAGATAGTTTCTTCTTTAAGAACAGGAATAGAAGGTTTGCTAAAAGCAAATAAGATAGACCTTATTAGAGGAGATGCAAAGTTTATAGATAAAAACACTATAAGTGTTGGGGAAAATACTTATAATTCCAAATATTTCTTAATTTGTACTGGATCTAGTCCTATAGTTCTACCAATTCCAGGTGGAGAAACAGCATTAACTTCAGATGATGTACTTGCAAACCCAGTAAATGGGGACGTAATAGCCATTATTGGTGGTGGTGTTATAGGCATAGAGTTAGCACAATATTATTCATCAATTTGCAAGAATGTAACCATTATAGAAGGAATGGAAAGAATACTTCCTATGTTTTCTAAAGAGTTATCAATGCAAGTTGCATCAGTTTTAAAGAGAAATGGTGTAACTATATACACAGATGCAAAGGTTACAGCCCTTAATGGTGGTGGAGTTGCTTTTATGACACTTAATGGACATGGTGCAGTTAGTGCAGATGCAGTTATTTGTGCCGTTGGAAGAAAAGCAAATATAACCGGATTAGGACTTGAAGATATTGGCGTTAAATATTCTAGATATATTGAAGTTGATGATACATTCAAGACAAGCGTAGATAACATTTATGCATGTGGAGATGTAGTTGGAAAGATACAACTTGCACACTTTGCTTCAGCAAGTGCATTAGTTGCAGTTGGAAATATAATTGGAGAAAAAGAAGATATTAATCTAAAAGTTGTACCATCTTGCTTATATACATCTCCAGAAGTTGCCAAAGTTGGTGAAATGGAAGGAGAAGGTTTTAAGTTTGGAAAAATTATGCTTGGTGCAAACGGAAGAAGCATAATAGAAGGGTACAACAGGGGTTATGTAAAACTTGCTGTGGATGAAAATGATGTAGTTAGAGGAGCAGAAATCTTTGGTGCATTTGCAACTGAACTTATTTCAGAACTCTCTTTAGCAATTTCTTGTGGTCTAAAAGCACAAGATATTATTAAAACAATACATCCACATCCAAGTGTAAATGAAGGAATACATAGTGTAGCTGAAGATATTTTTGGTTTGGCTACAGATAAGAGGTGAATATATGGTATACAAAACTGCTTTATATGATGAGCATGTAGCTTTAGGTGGCAAAATTGTAGAGTTTGCCGGATGGGAACTCCCAGTACAATATTCTGGCGTTATTGCAGAGCATGATGCAGTACGTCATAGAGTTGGCGTTTTTGATGTTTCTCATATGGGAGAATTCAAGGTATCTGGTGAAAATGCAGAAGCACAAATTAATGCATTGGTAACAAATGATATTAGAGGAATGTATGACGGACAAGCAAGATATTCTTTATTGCCAAATGAAAGTGGTGGTGCAGTAGATGATATTATCATTTATAGAGAAAATGAAAAACTCTTCTGGATCGTTGTAAATGCTGCAAATACAGATAAAGACTTTGCTTGGATTACATCTCATGCAAAAATGAAAGATGTTGTTATTAAAAACGTATCCAACAAGGTATCTCAATTTGCTGTTCAGGGTCCAAAGGCTATAGAAGTTCTTAAGAAATTAGTAAAATCCGAAGATGATATTCCACAAAAGAATTATTCTGCAAAAGGTCCACTTTATTTAAAGAGTGGTGCATTTGCATATATTTCAAGAACTGGTTATACAGGTGAAGATGGATTTGAACTTTATGTTAAGAATGAAAGTGCTGTAAAGACATTCAGAGATATCTTAGATGCAGGTGAGGAATTTGGTATTCTTCCATGTGGTTTAGGAGCAAGAGATGTATTAAGACTTGAAGCTGCAATGCCACTATATGGACATGAACTTTCAGATACTATTCCAGTAGACGAAGTTGGGCTTGGTTTTGCAATTAAACTATTTAAAGACGTAGATTTCGTAGGTAAAACTGCCATTTCTGCACATATACCAGAATATGAACGTATTGGAGCATTCGTAGAAAAAGGTATAGCAAGAGAAGGGTCCGAGGTATATTTCAATGATATTAAAGTCGGATATGTAACAAGCGGTACACATTCACCTTTATTAGGAAAGGGTATCTGTATGATTCGTATTAAGAAAGGATACAAAGATAAAGATTTGGAAGTAGACATTAGAGGAAGAAGAAGCAAACTTCAAGTAACAGCACTTCCATTTTACAAGAGAGAAAAATAATTAATTTTAGGAGATAAATTTATGGCAAAACTATTCACAAACACACACGAGTGGGCAGAAGTTGATGGCAAGAGCGTAAAAGTTGGTATTTCAAACTACGCAGCAGGCGAATTAGGAGACATAGTATTTGTTTCTTTACCAAGTGTTGGAGATAAAGTTTCTTATGGCGAAAGCTTTATGGAAGTTGAATCTGTAAAATCAGTTGCAGAAATCAATGCTCCAGTTAATGGAAAGATTGTTGCAGTTAATGAAGATTTAGATGCAGCACCAGAACTTATTAATCAAGATGCAGAAGGAACATGGATTGTTGAAGTTGAACTAGACGGAGATGTACCAGCAGACTTAATGAGCAAAGAAGACTACGAAAAGACAATTAAATAATTAAAAGGAAACAACAATGTCTGATTATTTATCCATAACAGAAAAAGAAAAGCAGGAGATGCTTGCTAGGATAGGTGTACAAAGTACAGAAGAATTCTATCAAGACATTCCTGTAAGAATGAGGGCAAAGAAACTTAATTTGCCAGAAGGTAAAAGTACCCAAGAAACATGTGAATTCATGGAAGGATTAAGTAAACTTAATAAAGTTTATGATACCGTATTCTTAGGTGCAGGTTGTTATAAACATTATATTCCTCCAGTAGTTAAAGCAATTACAGGAAGAGAAGAGTTCCTAACAGCATATACCCCATACCAAGCAGAGATGTCTCAAGGTATACTTCAATCTATCTTTGAATACCAAACAATGATTTGTAATTTAACAAAGATGGATGTTTCCAATGCATCTCACTATTCTGGAGCAACAGCAGCAGCAGAAGCTTGCTTAATGTGTACAGAAAAGGCAAAGAAGGTTTTAACATTTGATAACATTAACCCAGATACATTAGAAGTCTTAAAAACATACCTTGCACCAAGAGGTGTAAAGTTAATAATTAGTAAAACAAAAGATGGCAGAGCAAATATCAACGCACTTAAAAAGGTTGAGGGCGTAGGATGTGTTTTTGTTCAAACACCTAACTTCTATGGTCTTATAGAAAATGCAAAAACAATTTCCAAAGTAGTACACGAATATGGCGCTAAATTGGTTGTTTCTGTTAACCCAATTTCACTTGGAATATTAGAAGCACCAGGAGATTATGATGCAGATATAGCAGTTGGAGAGGCACAACCACTTGGAATGGATATGAATTTCGGTGGTCCATTCCTTGGATTTATGGCTGCTAAAAAAGATCTTGTTAGAAAGATGCCAGGTAGAATTGTTGGTGAGACTGTAGACCATGATGGAAATAGAGCATATGTTCTCACACTTCAAGCGAGAGAACAACACATAAGAAGAGAAAAAGCATCTTCAAATATATGTTCTAACCAAGCGCATTGTGCTTTAACAGCATCTGTATATCTTGCAACAGTAGGTGCAGATGGACTTAGAGAAGTTGCTCAATCTTGTGCAAGTTATGCTCATTATATGGCAACAGCACTTGAATTTGTTGGTGCAAAACCAAAATATTCTTCCGAGTTCTTCCATGAATTCGTTACCGTAACTCCTGGAAAAGCAAAGAGAGTATTACAAGCATTAGACAATGCAGGTATTTTAGGTGGATGGCTTCTTAATGATGACGAAATACTTTGGTGTTGTACTGAGGTATTAACAAAAGAAGAAATAGACAAAGCAGTATCTTTGGTAGGAGGTGTATTATGAAAACCCTATATGAAATTAGTAAAAGCGGTTTAAGAGCATGTACACTTCGTACAGCAGATGTTCCAGCATATTCATTTAAGAGAGGATTAATTGGAGAAAAGCCAAATCTTCCAGAAGTTAGTGAACCTATGTTGGTTAGACACTATACAGCATTATCTAAGAGAGCATTTGGTGTAGATGACGGTCCATATCCACTTGGAAGTTGTACAATGAAGTACAATCCAAAGATAGATGAATATGCAGCAAATCTTCCAGGGTTCACAAATGTACACCCACTTCAAAGAAGTGACAAAGCACAGGGATCGCTTGCAGTTATTTCAACACTTAGTGCATATCTTTTAGAGATTTCCGGAATGGATGCAATAACACTTCAACCTTGTGCAGGTGCTCATGGCGAATATACAGGACTTCAACTCATTAGACAATATTTCTTAATGAGAGGAGATAAGAAGAGAACAAAGATTATTGTTCCAGATTCAGCACATGGTACAAACCCAGCAAGTGCAGTAATGTGTGGATTCGAGGTCGTTTCTATCCCATCTGACGCAAAGAATGGTGTAAATATGGAAGAATTAAAGAAAGTATTAGGCAATGATGTTGCTGGTATGATGCTTACAAATCCAAATACACTTGGATTCTTTGAAAAGAACATTAGACAAATCCAAAAGCAAGTACACGCTGTAGGTGGTTTAATGTATTATGATGGAGCAAATCTCAACGCAATTATGGGACAAGCAAGACCTGGAGATATGGGATTTGATGTAATGCACTTCAATTTACATAAGACATTTGCTACACCTCATGGTGGTGGCGGTCCAGGAAGTGGTCCAGTTGCATGTAAGGCATTATTACAAGACTTCTTACCAAATCCAAGAATAGTATGGAATGACAGACTCGGAGACTATAGATTCAAATATAGTGATAAGAGTATAGGAAAAGTAACTTCCTTCTACGGAAACTTCAGTGTTATGGTAAAAGCTCTTGCATATATTGTTTCATTAGGTGGAGCAGGATTAAAGAAAGCAAGCGAGATAGCAGTTCTTAATGCAAATTACTTAAAGGCATTGATTTCTGAAAACTATCCAACACCTGCAAATAGACATTGTATGCATGAATTCGTTGTGTCTTTAGAGAAATTAAAAGAGGAAACTGGAGTAAGTGCTATGGATATAGCTAAGTCTTTAATAGACAATGGTATCCATCCACCTACAATGTATTTCCCACTCATTGTACACGAAGCATTAATGTTTGAACCTACAGAAACAGAGGAGAAGGAATCCTTAGAAAGAATAGCAGAGGTTATGAATGAGCTTTATAAAGTTGCTCATGAAAATCCAGATCAAGTTAAATCAGCACCACATAGTGCAGTTATTTCTAGACCTGACGAAGTAACAGCTGCAAGAAAACCTATTCTCAGAGGCTAAAAATAATAAAAAATTCGTCTAATCTTATTGCTTATATATGCAAAAATATATATAATTTAGACAGAAATACAAAAAGTGTATAATTTATACTTAAAACAAAAAATTTTATATAAAGGAGAACAAAACAATGGCAGAAAAGCAAGACTACTTTTTTATTGATAATAGAATCGTTAGTATCATTTTAGCAATCATCCCATTCACAGCTTGGATTTGTGGTTTCATTACAAGATTCAAGGAAGGTAAGATTGTTGCAGGTATCATCCGTGTTATCCCATTCTGTGGATTATTAATTTGGATCGTTGACCTTGTACTCATGATCTTAAGGGGACGTATCTGGAGATTATTAAACGTATAATATGATTATCATAATCGAAGGAAAACAATTTAATAACAAGGAGCAAGCCGTTATTGAGCTTGCTTTTTGTCATTATCCAGTAGTAGTCGAAATAGATGGAGAAAAGAAAGAATTTTCATCATTTGACGAGGCTAGAGAATTTGTAGAACAAAAATAAAACCCTCATTGTTGTATGAGCATTTAAACTTATACGTGGTGGGGGTTTTTGTTTTTTATTTTGATAATATTTCGTTTATTGCATGGGCATATTCCATTACTTTCAAGAGATCCTCATTTGAAAGAGATTCTAAACCTAAAGATAATTCTTCAAGTATCTCATGACGGTAATTTAAAAAAGCTATTTTACCATTTTCTGTAATGTCTATTTCAATACTTCTTCTATTATTTGGTTTTGTTGTTCTAATAACATAACCTCTTTCTTCTAATTCATTTACCAAAGCTGTTAGCAATTGATTACTAACTCTAATATATTTTGCGAGAGTAGACATTGTTAAAGTGCCTTGTTTATAAAGAGTGTAAAGGATATAGAATTGATTTCTATTAAATTCGCCATCATATTCTACTTTAATTGGCATTTTAACTCTATTTCTAATGTTTGGAATTATAATGTAAAGTTGGTGTGTTATTTCTCGTAGTTCATTCTTGTCCATAATTTAAGCCCCTATTTATTTTGTCTTTAAGTGTAAAATACCATACTTTTAATGTTTTTTCAATGATAAAGTTTATTATTTAGATAATAATAGCTTTTGCTTGACTTTTATAATAATTCTTTGTTTAATTTAATAGTTGATTATTTTAAAATCAACTAGGATGAAAAAATGGCAGCGAAAGAAGAAAAGAAAAAAAGACAAAGTGTAATTAGCTTGATAAAGGAAGAGATGGGTACTTCTAAGAGTGACCATGTCGTAAGAAAGCTTGCTAAGTGCATAAGAGAGAATAAGACACCATCTATTTTAACCCCAATATTTGTTTTCTTTGAGGTTATTTGTGAAGTCTTTATTCCTTTAATAATGTCTCAAATGATTAATGCTGGAACAGCAGCACAAGCTGGCGCCACATCTTTTGATTTCAATTTTGACTTTGGAAGATGGAGTGTTAGATTATTCACATTTGATAGTGCACTCGAATTAAGTTTAGTTGCTGGTGCATTAATGGTAGGACTCGCAATTATTTCTATGTTCTTTGGAGCAATGGCAGGAAGATTTAGTGCAGTTGCAATTACAGGTTTAACTAGAAATATTAGACATGATGAATACAATAAAATCCAACAGTTCTCATTCCTTAACTTAGACCATTTCTCAATTCCTAGCTTAGTTACAAGAATGACAACAGACGTATCTAACGTTGGTGGTGCATATCAAACCATTATTAGAATGCTTGCAAGAGCACCATTTATGTTAATATTCGCCTTAATTATGTCTATATCTATTTCACCATCTCTTTCATTAGTATTTGCAGTTGCAATTCCAGTTTTCTTACTCGGTATCTTTGGTGGTGTCTTAATTATCTTCCCAAGATTCCTTAGAATGCTTAGAAAGTATGACAAGATGAACGAAGTAACAGAGGAAAACATTAGAGCAATTAGAACTGTAAAGGCATTTGTTAGAGAAGGACACGAAACAAAGAAGTTCAAAGAAATTTCTCAAAATGTACAAAAACTTCAATTTGATGCAGAAAAGATATTGGTATTAGGTATGCCAGTATTCTCCTTAATTATTTATGCATGTATGATAGCCATTGTTTACTTTGGTGGTACAGATGTAATGCAAGGAGAGATGAACCTTGGAGATTTCACGGCATTCTTAAGTTATGTTATGAACATTCTTATTTCTGCAACAATGGTTGGTATGGCTCTATTTATGCTTGTTCTTGCTAGAGCTAGTGCAGGACGTATTTGTGAAATCTTTGATGAAAAGATAGACATTACAGACAAAGAAGATGCACTAGATGAAGAAGTTAAAGATGGTAGTGTAGACTTTGAGGATGTTTCATTCTCATATTCTAAGAACCCAGACAAGATGAATCTAGAACACGTAAATTTACATATTAAAGCAGGACAAAGAGTTGGTATCCTAGGTTCCACTGGTTCATCCAAGACAACATTAGTTCAACTTATTCCAAGACTTTATGATGTTTATGAAGGATCTATTAAGGTTGGCGGTGTAGATGTTAGAGATTATAAAATCTCTAGAATTAGAGACTCCGTTGCAATGGTTCTTCAAAACAACACACTATTTAGTGGAACAATAGAAGAAAACCTTAGATGGGGTAAAGAGGATGCAACTCAAGAAGAGTTAGATAAGGCAACAAAGACTGCACAAGCATATGACTTTATTACATCTTTTGAAAAAGGATATGATACAGATCTTGGACAAGGTGGTGTAAACGTATCTGGCGGACAAAAACAAAGACTTTGTATTGCTAGAGCATTACTTAAGAATCCTAAGATTATGATTTTAGATGACTCCACATCAGCTGTAGATATGAATACAGATGCCAAGATTAGAGAGTCTTTAAGAAAAGAATTCAAAGATACAACAGTCTTCATAATTGCACAAAGAATTTCTTCAATTCAGGATGCAGATGTAATTATCTTTATGGAAAATGGCAAGGTTCTTGCACAAGGTAACCATGAAGAAATGATGAAGATTTGTGAACCATACAGAGAAATCTGTGAAGAGCAACAGAAGGGGGTAATTGGCGAATGAGTAAGAAGAAAACTGATATGCCCCAAAAGAAAGCTATAATTAGCATGAAAGAAGGTGCAATTATATTTAGAAGATTGCTCTCATACTTTAAACCTTACAAACTAAGATTAATTATAATCTTATTAGGTATCTTATTATCTGTTGGAGGTTCTGTTGCAGCTACAATGATGCTTTCTATTGTAGTAGATAGTTATTTCGTTCCTGCAACTCAAGGACTAGAAGCAACAATTCCTATTCCATTTGGTGGTATAGTTGGAATAATGATAGCAGTATATCTTATTTCAGTTGTTGCATCTTACATATACAATAGACAAATCATATACATTGTAACTCGTATCCAAAGAGATATTAGAGACCAAATGTTCGAGAAAATGCAAAGACTTCCTGTAGACTATTTCTCAAAGCGTACACATGGTGAAGTTATGTCTACATACACAAACGATGCAGATACATTAAGAGAATTCCTTGCAAATTCACTTCCAACAATAATTCAATCTTCATTAACAATTATTGGTGTATTTGCAATGATGTTGTATATCAACCTCATTCTTACAGCATTCATAGTTGTTATGATAATCATTATGTTGTTCTTCTTAAAGACAATTGGAGGCAGAAGTGCAAAGAACTTTGTAATGCAACAAAAGACACTCTCTGAAATTAACGGATATGTAGAAGAGTATATGTCTGGTATGAAGGTTGTTAAGGTCTTTGAACACGAAGACAAAGCAGCAGAAGGCTTTGATAAAGTTAATAATGCATTTAGATCAACAGCACGTAGAGCAAATACTTATGCAAATATATTAATGCCTATTATGGGTAACCTAAGTTATATAAACTATGCTGTTACCGCAATTATAGGAACAATTCTAGCAGTTACTGGATTCGGTGCACCTGCATTACCTCTCCTAACTTGGGGTAAACTCGTGTCCTTCTTACAATACTCCAAGCAGTTCAATATGCCTATTTCCAATATAGCACAACAATTTACATCTATATTCATGGGACTTGCTGGTGGAAAGAGAATATTCGAGTTAATAGACCAAGTACCAGAAGTGGATGATGGTTATGTAACTCTTGTTAATGCAAAAGTGGATGAGAATGGAAATATTACAGAGTCTGAAGAAAGAACAGGACAATGGGCATGGAAGCATTATCATAAGGCAGATAATACAACCACATATAAACAATGGAAAGGTGAAGTTCAACTTGAAAATGTATCCTTTGGATACAATCCAGACAATTATGTCTTAAAGAACATTACACTTACAGCATATCCAGGACAAAAGATAGCCCTAGTTGGTTCAACTGGTGCAGGTAAGACAACAATTACAAACCTCATTAATAGATTCTACGATATTCAAGAAGGTAAGATTCGTTATGATGGTATAAACATTACCAAGATTAAGAAGGACGATTTAAGACGCAGTATGGCAATGGTTCTTCAAGATACGCACTTATTTACTGGAACAGTAGCAGATAATATTAGATTCGGAAAGTTAGATGCAACAGATGAAGAAGTAAAAGCAGCAGCAGTTCTTGCAAACGCAGATTACTTTATCTCACACCTTCCAGAAGGATATGACACTATTTTAACAGCAGATGGTGCAAACTTATCTCAAGGACAAAGACAATTACTATCTATTGCTAGATCAGCAATTGCAGACCCTCCTGTATTGATTCTAGATGAAGCAACATCTTCTATTGATACACATACTGAAAAGATTATTGAAAAGGGTATGGACAAGCTTATGGAGGGCAGAACAGTATTTGTTATTGCTCATAGACTTTCAACAGTTAGAAATGCAAACTATATTATAGTTTTAGAACATGGCGAGATTATAGAAAGTGGAAACCATGAAGAATTAATGGCACTCAAGGGCAAGTATTATGCTCTCAATACAGGAAAGATTGAACTAGAATAGGAGAGAGAGTTATGGCAGTCGTTAAAAGATATTGCGGACCAAACTTATATGAGATTAGAGATGGAAAGATGAAGGATTATTGTGGTCCATACACCTTTGAATTTTCCGTAGATAGAGTTAAAAGATATTGCGGCCCATATATTTTTGAGTTTAATGGAAACGTTATAAAAGAGTATTGTGGAAGAGCTTTACTTGAATTTGATGGACGTTATATAAAGAGATATTGTGGTCCAATTTTATATGAATGGGATGGCCAAAGAATTAAACAATATTGTGGCCCATATATGTATGAAATTAGTGGTGGAATAACTCACTTCGAACTTATGGGGCTCATTGCAGTTTTATTTGCATAATATAGTTAAATAACTATAAAAAACCGGCATTAATTTGCCGGTATTTTTTTATAAAGTCTTTAATATCATGCCATGTCTGTTTGGTTAATAATATTAATTATTTTAGCCCTTGCATCTTTTCCTTCTGGAATTGGGTATAGTACATAAACATGGTTTTGTTCCTGTCCAACAATTAAATCATGGAAAATACCATTATCTGTTAGTATTTTGTCTAGTTTAATTATGTCTGGGAAGAATATTTCTCTTGTCCCAACAAACAATGTTATATGAGCTAAATCATTAAAATCTCCATATATAGGACTAACCATTGGATCTGAAGTATCTCTATCTCCAGCCCACATCTTGCCAAGCATTTGAAGTTTCCATGGTACTAATAATGGGTCGGCTTCTTCATAGGCATCTTGTTGAGGATGTTCGGTATTTAAATCAACCCATGGAGATATAAGGATAATCTCGTTTGGTTGTCTTATCCCTTCGCTTCTAAATAATTGTGCAAGTACTAATGCCATACCACCACCAGCACTATCTCCCATAAGAATAATTTTGGAATTGGGGTGGGAAGTGAGAACCTCTTTATATAATGATATTAATACTGGATAGTTGTCCTTATATGTATAGTTAGGAAGTTTATGATATATAGGAAGGATTACCATACTATTTGTCTTTTTTGCTATTTCATACAAACTATCAAAGTGAGAACCTAGTGGATTATATACAAATTCTCCTCCATGAACATAGAAAATAATCGTTTGGTCTGGCTCTTTATTACTATTCCATTTATAGACTTTAATTCCTTTATAGTCTTCAATACTAATCATAGCAATGAAAATAGGGGGAAGGACAGTATCGTTTTCACCAAGTGCCATTATTTTTTTACGATATTCATCTTCTGTCATATTAATCATTGGTCTATTCCTAATCAATGATTCTGTAATCTTACTACCTAATGATCTTTCTTCCATAATTTTTACTCCTAATTCATTCTATTTTTTCTTGAATAATGTAATAATAATTACTTTATAAACCTCAAAAGGAAATCACTAACACCAATTATAGTAAACCCATTTAAATCCAATGATTCTTCGAGAGGTTTATTAACAACAATTATCTTTTGAATTGAATCTTTCAAAGCAAGAAAAGGCTTTAGCTCTCTTGCTTTAGTTTCAGCATTTGAAATATCGTTTGTTACTTGAATATAATATTTTTTAATTCCTCTTTTAGCAACAAAATCTATTTCATATGATTTACTTATGCTCTTACCATCCGTATCTTTTTCTTTTTTCTCAAATGCTCCAATATTGACTATATATCCGTTGTAGATTAACTCGTTATAAATCATATTTTCAAGCATCTGACCTTCATCATCATATGCAAAATTCAACCTGGCATTTCTTAAACCATTATCTACAAAGAAATACTTTCTAAGAGCACCTATTTCTATATTACCTTTAACATCATATCTTGATGCTTCTCTAATAATAAATGCATCAACGAAATAATTAATATATTTTTTTACAGTGTCTTTATCTATTTTATCTTTTGTTACACTTTTATAAGTGTCAGCAATTTTTTGCGAATTAAATAAATGACCTGTTCCTTCACTTATAATATTACACAAAGAATCGAGTGCATCACTCTTTTCAAGGTTATTATGTTCTATTATGTCTTTAAAGTATGTTGTCTCAAACAAACTTTTAAGATATTCTTTTTTTTCTTCACCATTTTTTAATACTGCAAGAGGCATACCTCCATATCTCATATATTCAAAGACGATATCTGAAGATTGACTATTCTTGTATTTGGCAAATTCTTCGAAAGATAGGGGATATAAAGAAATATTGCTTGCTTTATCTCTAAATTCAGTAACGATATCACTTGATAACATTTTTGAATTTGAACCAGTTGCATATAAATCAATATATTTTTCTCTAGATAATCCAAGTACAACATCAACAAATGAAATAACATTTATGTCATCTTTCTTAGCAATAATATATTTGCCGTTAGTAAATATTGGATTCACAATAGTATTAACCATTTGAATTTCGTCAATAAATACATAATTCATTTCATCTTTTTTGCAAAGTTTTCTTACATATTTATCTAATTCAATAGGGTTTCTATATTTTGCATTTTTTACTTCATCCAGTTCGATGATTATTATATTATTCTTTTTGACTCCTTGATTTATTAAATAATCTTTATATATTTCTTTAAGCAGATATGATTTTCCACATCTTCTTATACCAGTAATTATTTTAGGGAATCCATTTTCCTTTACAGAAATTAATTTTGATAAATATACATTTCTCTCTATCATTTGCATTCTCCTTTTTTGTAGAATTCTACCTTTTTTTCGATTGTATCTTATCATATTTAACTTATAACGTCAATAGAAGGTATCGTTTTTTTAGTAGAATTCTACTTTTTTTTCGACAGTAAACTATGATTAATCACTTAAATCAATAATTATTTAAATAAAATTGGTTTTTAAAAAATGTATTTCCAATTAATTTATAAAGGATTATATAAAAAAATGATACGAATAACGTATCACAATTTTATATCTATTATGGCGGAGAGATTGGGATTCGAACCCAAGGAAGCTTGCACTTCAACGGTTTTCAAGACCGCCGCTTTCGACCGCTCAGCCATCTCTCCAAAACACATTTTTTATTAAACTGGTAAAATAATAAAAAAATTTTTTACAAAAGTCAAATAAATATGATAACTAAAATGTATAATAAGTAAATCAAACCTTTTTTCAAAACAATAAAGAATTACAGACCAGGGTTAAATACCTTGGTTTTATTCATTTATATGGGTTTCTTCTTCTAATGTTGGTAATAATTCGTTGCTCTCTATGGAAGGTTCTTCTGCAGATACTGTAATTTGAGAAACTTCGGCAGTTTGTTCTGGTGAAACAGATAGCGCAGTTGCCTCAATTTGCTCTGGTCCAAGATCTTTGTCGAATCCATTAACCCAATGACTAAAGAAATAATAAAAGATATATATAACTGAGCTAATGCCCCAAGTAATAGGATATGCCCAGAATATGAATTGTAATTGATGCAGAAAGTGCATTACTGTAATTATGTAGCAAATTCTAAATACACACCACACAGACAACATAACTGCCATAGGCACAAACGCTTTTCCAGCGCCACGGCAAACAGCGGCTATTGCATGTGATAATGCTAGTAATCCAAAGAATAGAGAACATATATGGGCCTGCATAGTGCCGTTAGCAACCACTTCAGGAGTTGAATCGAATAATTGGATAAGATATGGCGCAGAGAAGTATATGGCTACTCCTATGAGCTCTGCCAGTATTACGGATGCAAGTATTCCGAATCTTGCCCCTGTTCTTGCTCTTTGTTTTTCTTTTGCACCAAGGTTTTGACTTACGAAGGTTGTAATGGCCATACAGAAGCAATTGATTGGTAAGAAAGCAAATCCTTCAATCTTTGCATATGAACCATATGCAGCTGTTGCAAAGGCTCCAAATACATTGATTTGAGATTGTACTATAACATTTGCAAAACCTATAACAGAGTTTTGAATTCCACCTGGAAGACCATACTTGAGGATTTCTTTAAGCATATCTTTGTAAAAGTGGATTTTTTTGAATGTAATAGTGTATATGTTTCCTTTTTTACATAAATGTAAAAGACAGAGTATTAAACTTGTAAACTGAGAAATAACTGTTGCTACAGCAGCACTCCATACTCCAAAGTTGCAAACTCTAATAAAGATTAAATCCAGGCAAACATTTAGAATGGATGATGTTATTAAGAATATTAGAGGGCGCTTGCTATCTCCAAGTGCATTCATAGTAGAACTACAAACATTATATAGAACCATTGCAAGAGATCCTGCAAAGTAGAATCTGAAATATTCTATTGCTTGAGGTAGAATACTTTCACTTGTATTCATCCATTGGAGGAAGAATGGGGTGAGAGTCATACCAATAATAGTTAATAACCCACCAGCAACTAAACCGAATGCAAAATTTGTATGTATAGCACGGCTAACCTTATCTTCTTCTTTGGCACCGAAATATTTTGCTATAACAATACCAGCACCTTGAGCTGTTCCTATAAAGAAAGAGCAGAGAAGGAATATTAAAGGACCAGAAGATGCAACAGCAGCTAAGGCTGAGGTTCCTAAAAATCTTCCTACTATAAATGTGTCTGCAGTGTTATATAATTGTTGGAAAATTTGGCTCAGTAAAATAGGCAAAGCAAACTTAACCATAAGCTTGTATGGATTGCCTTTAGTCATATTCATTACGCCTTGATTTACGTGAGCATGTGTTATCATATTTAGAAAGTCTACAACAGCGATTTAAATTAGACAAACGTTTTTAAATAAAAAATAAATATAGCCACAAAATTATGTGGCTATAAATTATCATAATCTAGTAGTTTTTATTTATTATTCTTTGGTTTCTTCTTTTTTAGGTTTTTCCTTTTTGAAACCTTTACAGAACTTCTTAAATCCACCTTTAACACCATTACACATATCTACAACACCTTCACAGGATTTTTGAGATATGAGTCCGCCTGTGAATCCACAGAAACCTCTAATTGGAAGGTCTTTTACGGATTCAATAATCATTCCTGGGTTAGAAGAACTTAATGCAACAAGTCTTGCGCCGAATGTTAATATGTTATATATGAACTTACCAACACCTGTTACAGAAATTTGTGCAACTGTATTGTTTATTGTGAATTCACCCTTTTCATAAGGCTTATTTTCTACAAGAGATTTTCCATATAATGCTGCAAAGTTTTCATGTGGAATACGTTTCTTAGGTTCATCTTTTTCTGTGATGTCATAATAGTATGGAGCTGTCTCTCTATAATCTGGAATAGGAGCATTTGGATTCTTACTAATAACATTAACAGTACCAGTTAATTCAATATTTTGTGAAGAAGAGCCAATTAGAATAGCGAAATCACCACTTTCTATGTGCCAATCCTTAATTAAGACATTGTAGTATGCAAAGGATCTGGAATTGAGTTCCAAAGTTATTTCTTTTTCTTCTCCTGGTTCTAAGAATACCTTCTTAAATCCCTTTAATTCTTTCTTTGGACGGAAGATAGAGGATTCTACATCGCTTACATATAGTTGAGCAATTTCAGCACCTGCAACATCTCCAGTGTTTTTAACTTTAAATGAAACTGTGAGAGGATCTCCTTCATTAATTTGTTTTGCAGAAATCTTTAAATCACTATATTCAAATGTTGTATAGCTTAAGCCATATCCAAATGGGTATGCAACTTCTTTTTCTGCGGTATCAAAGTAACGATATCCAACATAGACACTTTCTCTATATTCAACGCTTCTTGGTCCCATAGGGAAGTATCTACTTACAATGTTATCATGGTTACGATATGGGAATGTTTCTGCAAGTTTACCGCTTGGGTTAACCTTACCATAGATAAGGTTATATGCAGCTGCACCACCAGCTTGTCCACCAAGATAGAGGTTAAGAACTGCTTTAACTTTTGTATCCCATTTAGAAATCTTCATTGGAGCACCACCAGATAAAACAACAATAATGTTAGGATTTACTTTTAGTAATTCTTCAATAAGGATGTTGTGTGAGTCTGGTAAATTAAGGTGTTTTCTATCAAATCCTTCGCTTTCATAAGCATCTGTTAAACCAACGAATACTAATACTGCATCTTTTCCTTCAGCAACTTTCTTTGCTTTATTAATTAAAGACTTGCAATATCCATCTCCTTTGAGTTTGTATCCATCTGCATATTCATATGCTTGTTTAGCCTCATTCATTGCATCTAAGAATGTTGTGAGTTTTGTTGGATTAATATTAGATGAACCAGACCCTTGATATCTCATATGTTTAGCAAGAGCACCTATAACAGCAATATTTTGTTCTGGTTTGAGAGGGAGGGCTTTGTCTACGTTTCTTAAAAGAACTGCGCCACCTTCTGCAACTCTTCTTGCTACATCATTGTTTTTCTCTGTTTCGGCTGTGACTTGTTTTTCTTTCTCTTTGCATTCAAATGCAAATTTAATCATTCTTAGAGCAACTTTATCTAAGTCTTCCATAGAAAGTTTCTTATCTTTTACAGCTTGAACGATTAGTTTGTCATTGATTCCTTTATTTCCTGGCATTTCAAGGTCCATTCCAGCCTTAACGCCTTCAACTCTATCATTTACAGCACCCCAGTCTGATACAACAATACCTTTAAATCCGTATTCATTACGAAGTAATTCTGTGTTTGTGAGTTTGTTGTCTGAGCCGTAAACGCCATTAATCTTGTTGTAACAGCACATAACTGTTGTTGGTTGTTCTTTCTTAACAATGTATTCAAAAGCAGGGAGGTATATCTCTCTTAATGCTCTTTCATCTACAACAGCATCTATATGCATTCTTAAATGCTCTTGGTCATTTGCTAAATAGTGTTTAAGAGAAGTACCAACACCATTACTTTGAACACCATGAATCCAAGCAGCACCCATTCTGCCAGCAAGGAAAGGATCTTCAGAGAAATATTCAAAGTTTCTTCCACAAAGTGGGGAACGTTTAATATTAACTCCAGGTCCTAAAACTGTTGTTACACCTAAAGATAATGCTTCGTTAGCAATTGCAGCACCTTCTTCCTCTAATAATTCTTCATCCCAAGAGGATGCAGCTGTTACAGCTGTAGGGAAGCAAGTAGCAGGTTCGGAAACTTGCATAACATTTGTGCCACCAGTGTCTTTTTCTCTTCTTAATCCGTTTGGACCATCAGATACTCTAACAGATGGGATTCCTAATCTTTCAATTGCTTTTGTTGTCCAGAATGTATCACCTGAACAAAGAGATGCCTTTTCTTCTAGTGTGAGTTGTTTCAAAATGTTTAAATAGTCTTTCTCTTCCATAAAAAATCCTTTTCGTTATTTGTGAGATTTATTTTTAATCAAAAATAATTATACTAAATAATGTGTACTATTTGCAAGAAAAATAAAAAGGCAGGAGTTTTTCATCCCGCCTTAAAAATCATTTCACATTGTTAGAATATCGAAAATTAGCAAATTTCTCTAACTTTAATAACTCCAGCAAGTTTCTTTAATGAATCAACATCAATAGCATCATCAGAGTCTAAAATCGAGTATCTAATGCCGCCTTTTGCATTTTCTACTGCGCCTTTAACGAGTTCAGCACCTGTATCTTCTGAGATAACTGTTACTCTGTGTTTCTTTGTTAATTCAACTTTAATGTTAGGGAAGTTAACTGAGTTAATAACATTTCCTTTTTCCAAATATTCTTTAAGTTCTTCAGCTGCCATTATAGCACAGTTGTCTTCTGCTTCTTCTGTACTTGCACCGAGGTGTGGTGTAGGAATGATATTCTTACAGTTGATACAATCTAAATCTGGGAAATCTACTGCGTAGCATCTTACTTTTCCAGCTTCAATTGCTGCTTTGATATCTGCTGTATTAACTAATTCGCCTCTTGCTGCGTTAATAATAATTACACCATCTTTCATCTTTGCAAAGCTATCTGCATTCATAAATCCCTTAAGTTCTGGTGTTAAAGGCATATGAATTGTTATGTAGTCTGCTTTTGCATAGATTTCTTCCATACTGTTATATAATCCAACGAAAGGAATTTCACTCTTTGCTGCATCTGATAGATATGGATCATAACCAATAACATCCATTCCGAGAGCGTTTGCAGATTTAGCAACTTTTCTACCAATTGCGCCAAGACCTAAAACTCCTAGAGTTTTTCCTAAGATTTCTGTGCCGACAAATTGTTGTTTACCTTTTTCAACTTGTTTCTTAACATCGTCTCCAGTAAGAGTTTGTGCCCAAGTGATTGCAGGGTAGATATTACGTGCTGCAAGGAGCATTGCTGTTAAAACTAATTCTTTAACTGCATTTGCATTTGCACCAGGTGTATTAAAAACTACAATACCTTTCTTTGCATAGTCTGCACATGGGATATTGTTAACACCAGCACCTGCTCTAGATACTGCGATAACAGATTCTGGCATTGCCCAATCATGCATAACATAGCTTCTAACTAATACTGCAATTGGATTTTCTGAACTATATACAAGGTTATATCCCTCGAGAATAGGATTGGCTTTTGGTGATATAGATTTAAGTTTAATAATGTCTGCCATAATTATTTATGTTCCTTTTCAAATTGTGCCATGTAAGAAATTAATTTCTTAACACCTTCAACTGGCATTGCGTTATAGATAGATGCTCTCATACCACCTGCAAGACGATGTCCTTTAAGTGTTACGAGTCCTTCTGCTTCTGCGCCTTTAATGAATAATGCGTCTAATTCTTCGTTTGGTGATCTGAATGGTACGTTCATCATAGAACGATCTTCAACTGCAACTGGGTTTGTCCAGAATGATGAATTGTCTATGAAGTCATAAAGCATTGCTGCTTTTTCTTTATTAATCTTTTCCATTTCTTTTACGCCACCAATTTTCTTTAAGTAACGGAGGTTGAGCATCATTACATAGATACACCAGCATGGTGGGGTGTTATATAATGAGTTGTTCTTTCCAGCTTGTGTTGAGTACTTAAGCATTGTTGGGCATATATCCATTTCGTGTCCAATTAAGTCTTTTCTAACAATAACCATTGTTAATCCTGCAGGAGCAAGATTCTTTTGTGCACCAGCATAGATAAGACCGTATTTAGAAACGTCTGTGTATTCACTCATAATACAGCTTGAAAGGTCTGCAACGAGTGGAATATTACCTGTATCTGGAAGAGTATGATATTTTGAACCAAAGATTGTGTTGTTTTCTGTGATGTGAACATAACTTGCATCTTCTCTAAAGTCTGCTCTTGTTGTCTTTGGAATATATGTATATTTTTCTGGTTCGGATGTTGCAACTAATTTGATGTCTCCATATTTTGTTGCTTCTTCATATGCTTTCTTTGCGAAGTTACCAGTTACGATATAGTCTGCTTTTCCTGTTGTTAAGAGGTTGAGTGGGACAGCTGCGAATTGTTGAGATGCACCACCTTGGACTAATAAGACTTCATAGTTGTCTGGTACTTCCATTAGTTCTCTAACTAATGCAATACATTCATTATGGATTGGTTCATACCACTTTGAACGATGGCTCATTTCCATAACGCTCATGCCAGAACCATTGTAATCTTCGATATTTGTTCCAGCTTCTTGTAATACTTCAAGTGGCAACATTGTTGGGCCTGCTGAAAAATTGTAAACTCTCATGTGAATACTCCTTTTGTAATAAAAATCCTTTGAATAAAATTCAATAAGTTAGAAATATTTTACACCAGAGAGCCTTAAAATGTAAAGAAAATTTATATGTATTAGGCAGTAAAATTAGGTATGTTATTAAGTTGCCAAGTGTCTTGTTTTAAGTGTATAATATAGGACAATTTTAATAATACACGTATATACGAGTGAATATAGATAGGTAAAAATGGGTAAAGACAAAAAAGTTAAAGAAAACAGCGTAAAAGTAATCTTTTTAGGTGGTGTTGGTGAGATTGGTAAAAACATGACACTACTAGAATACAATGATGAAATGATTATGCTAGATGCAGGACAAGCCTTTGGAGATGAGGAAACATATGGAATAGACGCAATCATTCCAGATATTAGTTATGTCTTGCAAAATATGAAAAAATTAAAAGGAATATTCCTCACGCATGGTCATGAAGATCATATTGGGGCATTAAGATATTATTCAGAAGTTTTTAAAAAAGTTCCAGTATATGGCACAGCACTTACACTTGGACTAATAGAAAGGCACTTAAAAGAAACCAAGAGCACAATGAAATTAAACACTGTGAAAGAAGGTGAAACAGTTAAGTGTGGACAATTTAGTGTAGAATTTATAAAAGTTGCACACTCTATGGCTGGATCTTGTGCATTAGCAGTTAGAACTCCACTTGGTATTATCTTTGATACAGGTGACTTTAAGTTTGATAGCACAGCAGTAGATGGAAAGAATACAGACCTTCAAAGGATAGCAAGAGTAGGGGCAGAGGGTGTTCTTTTAATGCTTGGAGAAAGCACTAATGTAGAAAGAAAAGGGCATTCAAAGTCTGAAAAGGTTGTAATGGAAGGACTTGAGAGTATATTTAGAGAATATTTCAACAAGCGTATCATTATAACTACTTTTGCATCTTCAAATTATAGAGTACAAGAGATTTTAAATATTGCTAAGAAGTTCAACAGAAAAGTCTTACTTGCTGGAAAGAGCATGAAAGGCATTGTTGAGGTTGCAGAGCAAGTTGGAGAATTAAGAATTCCACAAGGCATTATTGTAAATAAAATAGACAATTTAAAACCTTCTCAAGTTGTTGTAATTGCAACTGGTTCACAGGGTGAAGATATGTCTGCACTCCAAAAGATGAGTACTGCTAACTCAACAGTACTAGATGTATCAGACAAAGACGTAGTTGTATTTAGTTCTTCTCCTATTCCAGGAAATGAAAAGTCAATATTTGATGTAGTTAACAACCTTTATAAACAAGGTTGTGATGTAATCTATGATTCTTTAAATGATGTACACGTTTCTGGACACGCTTATGAAGAAGAATTAAAGGATATGCTTGAGATAGTAAAACCTAAATTCTTTATGCCTATACATGGTGAATACAGACACCAAGCAAGACATGCAAAACTTGCAGAACTTCAAGGAATTAGGTCTAGCCATATAGCAATACCTCAAATTGGAGATGTATATGCTGTAAATAAAGATAGATTACATTTACAAAGCACAGTAAAAAGTGGGAACGTCTATATAGACGAAGATGTAATAGAGAACGGAGAACAAATAGTTGGAGAAAGAAAGACTATGGCAGAAAATGGTCTAATCTTAATCCTTGCAAGTATAGATACCAAGAGATGTGTTTTAGATGGATATCCAGAGATTATTTGTAAAGGTTTTGCCATGACAGATGAGTTTGAAGCAAAGCTTGCAGAACAAATTGCTCTAACAGTTGCATCTTCAAAGAGTGCACAAGATCTTAACGAAATGGGATATCAAATCAAGAGAGCCGTTTCTAAACTTGCAATGAAGAGAAGACAATTCCCAATAGTACTTCCAATATTAGTAAGGGCATAATATGAGCACAAGAAAACCTATCATCTTAATAGTTACATCACATGAAGAACTCGGACACGTTGCCGAAACATTATCCAATGCTATAAAAAAGAATGGCACACATAATGTTGTTATCATTTCAGATGACAAATATGCTGGATATGGAAAGAAAACTAGATTTAACTTAGATGATAAAATCTATGCTCTCGTAGAAAGATACCAAGAAAACAAAGAAAACAAGAATAAAGAGAAGGCTGGAAAGAGTAAGGTTAAGGGTAGAGTTAGAAGAATAAGAAACGCAGTTTTAAGATTCAATCCTTCTTGTATTGTAACCGTTACTCCTAAAGCACATTACATAGTTTGCGAAACTAAGAAACAAGTTAAGTTTAATTGTCCAATTATAGACGTTGTTAACTCATTCATAATAAAGAAGAATTATGTCAATGATGAAACCAATGCTTATATTGTAGATAACCAAGAAGAAAAGCAAGCACTTATTCAACTTGGTGTAACACCAAAAGATGTTCTTGTTATGGGACTTCCATATTTTGTGGATAAGAAAACACCTCTTGAAATAGAATCGCTAAAGCAAGATTTAGGTTTGCCTAAAATCACAACAGTTTTGGCATATTTCAAAGGTATGAAAATGGATACAGAGATATTCAATCTTTTAATAGACCAAGGAAGAATTTGCAACATAGTTGCATTTATCCCATCTTCTCAAACTTCCGAACTTAGAAAAATTATAGATATAAAGAAAGCAACAAATATCCAAATAGTTACTTCTCAAGATGAGATAGACAAATATTTATCTGTTTCAGACATAGTTGTTACGAATTTGGATTATGCACTTATATACAAGTCATTCCAACAAGGCAAACCAGTTATTTGTCATGATCCAAAGGAAGAAGAGGAGTTGTCATTCTTATTATCCAAAGGATTAATTATGAGAGCAAATGAGCCTATAGATGTTGTAGATTGCTTGTATTCAATGTTGCAAA
>CAMVBZ010000008.1 GCA_947165815.1 uncultured Clostridia bacterium | reverse complement strand
TGCGCCAACATTCTTTTCAAAATCAATGTGTGTTGCAACATTTTGGAAGATTGCATAGAATGCACCTTTTGCAAGAGTTGCAATATCAACACCTGTTACTTCAATGCCTTTGAATGTTGTATCAAGGTTGTTGCATGTTCCATCTGTGCGGTAATCTGTGAATGCTTTTGTCAATACATCTTCAGCCATTGTTGTGAAGAGTGCGAATGGAACTTCTGCGCCTTTGCCTGTTGAATATTCTTTAATTAAATCTGCGAGTGCTGGGAGTCCTGCTTTCATAATAGCAGCTGCTTTTGCATTTGTTGGATCTACTAAGATAGATAATGTTCTTTCTTTGTATGTTGCTGTGAGCATTGGTGTGCCAGAAGCAAGTGTTCCAGAAATGATTTGTAATTCTGCTGCTGTCTTATTTTCTGCTGCTTGTCCAGTTAAGTCTAATGAACCATTGAACTTAATTGAATATGTTCCGAATCCGATTGCAACATTGTTTGGATTAATTTTTACAACATCTTCATCAAGATTCATTTCTCCTGCTACAGAGAATGCTACGTTGCTCTTGAATGTTGAAGCTGCTGGTAAAGCAAGAGCTGCTGAAGCTGCAGATGTTTCCTTTGCGATTTCCATCTTTGTGATGTTGATCTTGAGGTCTGCATTGTAAGCATTCTTGTTTCCAAAGATTTCAATTGTGAAACCGTGGAATTTTGTTCCATCTGTTCCAAATGATAATGCGATATCATAGTAAGATAAGAGGCTATCTACCATACCATTAAGAATACCCTTTGCTGAGCCGAGTCCTCTTGCTGAATAGTATGTAATATCTCCCTTAACTTCCTTTGTAACTTTGTTCTTGTCTAAGATAATGTTAGCTGCTGTCTTAAGAACTCCTTCGAGTGATACGTCTTTAGATGTATCGATCTTAAGAACTGACTTAACGATATCATTGTCAAGTAAGTCTTTGAGGTTTAATCCAAATAATCCAAGTAAGCTTGTTGGCCCCTCAGATGTTGTTTCGCCAACGATGAGCTTATCTAATGACCAATCTGTGCCGCCAGATTCTGCAATGTGATTTACTACATCCATAATTGATTTGAATGGAGTAATGTTGTTTAATCCAGATAAGAGTTCGTCATTATTTACTAATTCACCAAGTAATGTTGTGAATTGTGCATTCCAATATGCATCAAATCCGAGAACAAAATATTCATTCTTTACTTGGAAGTAAATCTTGCTTTCATCGTTAAAGAAATACCAAACTGTGAACCAATTCTTATTGTTAGCATCTGTCTTATCATAGAACTTGAGCTTTAATGCTGTATCACCAAGTGATGCTGCTGATGCATTTGCTGCTGGCAAGTCAAGAACGATACCCATTTCCATACCGATATCTGTTGATCCTGCTGCAACTTTGTCGCTGGAATATTCCATGTCGCCTTCGATAGAAATCTTGATCTTGTCTGTTTCAGGATTTACTTGTGTTGCACCGAGGTTCTTGGATGCTGTCCATAATTCTTGGAAGAATACGGCTGGTGTTGATTTGTTTCCTACTGGTGTTGGTCCTGGTGTTGGATCTACTGGATCAGTTCCTGGATCTGCAGGTGTGTCACCGCCCTTGTCCTTGTTACATGCAACAAGTCCAAATGCAAGAACAACTACTAATACCAAAATCAATAACCATTTGATATCAAATTTCTTCATATTTTTTCCTCCTTTAGGAATTTTTTATTACTAAATTATAGTGTTTTAATTATAAACTTTTATTATAAATAAAGTCAATAATATATATTTTTGAAAAGGTGTGGTGGATAAGTTGGAAACTTATCAAGATATCAATATTCTAATCGGTCGTTTTGTCGGTCTATTTTTTTGTTTTTAAAATTTTTTTTAAAAAAATTTTTAGAAAATTCCACCGCCATTAACTGGCAAAACTGCTCCGGTTATATAACTGGATTCAAGTAAAAATAGTATGGATTCTGCAACTTCTTTTGCTTCTCCAAGCCTTCCTAGTGGAATGGATTCTTCGATCTCTTTAAGATCTTCTTTTGTATATCCTTTCATCATATCTGTATCTATTGCGCCAGGTGTTACCACGTTAACTCTAACACCATTTGGAGCAAATTCTTTGGATAGAGATTTCCCAAGTCCTATGATGGCAGCTTTGCTGGCAGAGTAAGCACTTTCCATGCTTGCACCTTCCTCTCCCCAAATAGATGAAACGTATACTATGCTACCACTCTTTCTTTGTAGCATTCCTTCGCAAACTTGTTTTGTGAGATAAAAAACTCCGTCCACATTTGTCGCAAACATATTATGCCAATCTTTCTCTGTTAAATCTATAAACATCTTGGATTGGGCAATGCCTGCACTACAACAAAGTTTGTCTATTTTTCCAAATCTTTTTAATACTTTTGAAACAGCTTCTTTTACAGAATCTTCGGAAGATACATCACAATAAAAAGCTTCTATAACGCCATTAGTGGATAGTTCGTTGCAAAGTGCTTCTGCCTTCTCTTTGCTATTCTTATAGAGGATAGCAATGTTATACTTGCCTATTGCCAATTTGGCAACGGCTGCACCTATTCCTCTTGAACCACCACTAATTAATAACGTTTCCATAGTATATAAATATGCCAGAGAATTAATCCCTGGCATTTAGTTTAATTATTCTTCGTCTTTATGTTCTTCGTCATACTTTGCTTGGTCTTCACTATTGAATTTTCCAAGTAGTGTTCCCTCAAGCTTTTCACCATTGTATTTGCTTAAATCTGCATAGTGAATGTATGAGTAATCGTCTTCAGCAAAATAGAATATTTTGTTTCCAACAAAGTCATATGCATAAGATACATCTGCCATATGATCTTCTAATATAACTGTTTCGTTATCTGCTGTTGTTAAGTTTACACGATAGAACTTTTCTTTGTCTGAATCTGTGTAGTATACGTATGTTGAATTTTCAACTGTTAATGCTTTGAGAATTGTTACGCTCTTTCCAACAGCAAGAGTTGAATCTGTGCCATTGAAATAATAGTATTTGCTATCTGAAGCATATAAACATCCTTTATCATAGCTAATTCCAACAACATCTGAAAGATCTTGTGTTGAGACAAGTTTTTCGTTTGCCACAACAAAACCGGCATCTAATGTTACTTTGTTTTGGAAAGTTCCAATTACTGTAGATGAATTTCCAAGTTGAACTGCTTTTGTATAATAAAGTGTAACTTGATTATCACTTTCAACAACTGCATTCTTTAAAGAGAATGTGAATACCTTTTCTGGGAAGTTTGTATAGCCTTGTGCTACTTCTGCTTCTGTAAGATATGTTGAGAATGTTGCAAGTGTCTTTTCATCTGATCCATCGTAACGAATTGCTTTTAATTCATTATATTTTTCATATGAGTTGTTAACAGCCTTTGTATAGAAGATGTAATCTGCAATAGATGCACCTTGTCCAACTGTATACTCTGCATCATAGTTCCAGTAATATGTGGAAGCATTATCTATTAATGTTCCTGCTGTTGCACCACTACCATTGTTTGTTGTCTTTGTTGTGGACATCTTTGAGAAATCAATATATCTAAGAGCTGTGCCTTCAAAATATAAGATTCTTGTTGGTGTGAACATGAAATCATTTGATCTTGAATTCAATGTTGCAATACGTTGTGTTAATGTTCCATCTAAAGATGTACGCATAAAGTCTGTATGTGTTGTAGATGCTGCACCGCTCTTATCTTTTTCAAGGTTTGGTGTTGCATAGTAAATGAAGTTCCCAAAGATAGCAAATCCTGCTTTTGCATTGTTGTAATAAATGCTCTTTGGTACTACAACAGTTGCTGTGCTGTTATCATATGTTCCATCTGCGTTTTTCTTGCAACGCATAATGGATTGCTTATATGCTGCACCCCAATCATTGCTTTCTACAGAACCAATATATCCGTTTATGAAATAAACGTAGTCACCTTGTTCTACAACATATCCACCATTAGATACGCTTGCTGCTGATGAATCTCCGCCATCAATTTTGCCCCACTTAAACTTGTTACAAGCAGTGAGTGTTAATGCTGCAATAACTATGATTGCAACTAATGCTACTACTATAAGAAGTCTTTTTTTCATATCTACCTTCCTGACAATTCTATTGAATTGGTTATTTTATTCTTCTTTAGGCAAATCCAACTTAATGTGGACTTCCTTTAATTGCTTATCTGTTACTGTTGTTGGTGCTCCCATTAATACGTCTCTTGCATTTCTATCCATTGGGAATACAATGATTTCTCTAATAGATGGCTCTTCTGCAAGCAACATAACCATTCTATCCACTCCAGGAGCAATACCTGCGTGTGGAGGTGCACCAAACTTGAATGCATTATATAATGCGCTAAATTTTTGCTCTATAACGTCTTTGCCATATCCAACTATTGCGAATGCTTTTTCCATAATAGAAGGTTCATGGTTTCTAACTGCACCACTAGAAAGCTCTACACCGTTTACAACTAAGTCATATTGGTATGCGAGAATATCTAATGGATCTTTGTTTTCAAGAGCTTCTAAACCACCTTGTGGCATTGAGAATGGGTTATGACAGAAAGTAAGAACTCCCTCGTCATCATACTCATACATTGGGAAGTCTACTATCCAGCAGAAACGGAATACATTTTGTTCGTTTAATCCAAGATCTGCACCTAGACAGTTTCTTACAAAGCCTGCTTGCTTTTGAGAATTAATCAAATTGCTTTCAGCAAGTACTGCAACGAATGTATTCTTTTCAAGACCCAACTTCTCTACTAATGCATCTGTGAATGGAACTGCAAATTTAGCAACACCACCAACAAGTGCTCCAGTTTCATCCATCTTGAACCAATACATATTGCTTGCGCCATTAACCTTTGCTCTTTCTGCTAATGCATCTATATATTTTCTTGTTTCCTTAAAGTCTTTTACAACAACTGCTTGAATGTATTTGCCTTCAAACATTGGTCCTTTATCCTTAAGGATATCTGTTATGTCTTTAATACGAAGTGGGTTTCTTAAGTCTGGTTTGTCTGAACCATATTCTCTCATTGCTTCTAAATAAGGAATACGTACAAATGGTGGTTTGTCTACTTGGTAATTAGAGAATTCTTCAAAGGTTTGTGGAATAACTGCTTCCATTTCTCTGAATACATCTTCTTGTGTTGCGAAACTCATTTCGCAGTCTAATTGGTAGAACTCACCTGGACTTCTATCTGCTCTTGCATCTTCGTCTCTAAAACATGGTGCAATTTGGAAATATTTATCAAATCCAGAAACCATAAGCAATTGCTTATATTGTTGTGGTGCTTGAGGAAGTGCATAGAATGTACCTGGATGCAATCTAGATGGAACTATGAAGTCTCTTGCACCTTCTGGTGAAGATGATGTTAAGATAGGTGTTGTGATTTCTAAGAATCCTCTTTCTGTCATTCTTCTTCTTAAAGAAGCAACAACATTTGCTCTTAAAACTATCTTATCTTTAACTTCTGGATTTCTTAAATCCAAGAAACGATATTTTAATCTTGTGTCTTCTCTGGATAATTTAGATGTTGAAACCTCAAATGGCAATTGCTCATAGCAACGTCCAAGTATTTCAATCTTGCTTGGTTCAACTTCTATCATACCTGTTGGCATATCTTTGTTTGGACTAGATCTTAAAATAACCTTTCCATCTACACAAATTGTAGACTCTCTTGGAATGTTACGTAGTATGTCTTTCATTTCGTCTGTGTCTGCAACTATTTGTGTATAACCATAATAGTCTCTAACTACACCAAAGACTACTGCGCCTAAGTCTCTAATTGAACTTAGCCAACCAGATATTCTAACTTCTTGTCCTACATTCTCCTCACGGAGTTCTCCGCAATTATGTGTTCTGTAATATGACATTTTCTTTCCTCTATTTATAGCAAAACAATGTTTGCTTCTTTACATTTTTCTCTCATTTCATCTGGCCATAATGAAACTTGTACTTCTCCAATATGTGCTTTTTGGAGTAATAACATACAAAGTCTGCTTTGACCAATTCCTCCACCTATTGTTAATGGTAATGTGCCATTAATAATTCCTTGGTGGTATTTGTGTTGTAATCTATCTTCTGCATTTGCAAGCTTTAGTTGTGCAACCAAAGAATCTGCATCTACTCTAATACCCATTGACGAAAGCTCAATTCCACTTTGGAGTATCTCGTCCCAGAAGAATATGTCTCCGTTTAAAGACCAATCATCATAGTCTGGAGCACGCAAATCATGTGGTTTTCCATCACTTAATACGCCGCCAATATTCATAATGAATACTGTTCCATATTTTTGGGCTATAAGATTCTCTCTTTCCTTTGGAGTCTTGTCTGGATACATATCCAATAACTCTTGGGATGTAACAAAGAATACTTCTCTGTTAAGTTTGAGATCTATAACTGGAAATTGCTTTTTTGTTTCTTCTAATGTTTCGCAAATTGTTGCAACAATACGAGAAACTATCATCTTTAAAAAATCAACTGTTCTTTGTTTTTTGTCTATAACCATTTCCCAGTCCCATTGGTCTACATAAATTGAATGGTAGTTATCACAGTTGTCGTCACGTCTAATTGCGTTCATATCTGTATAAATACCTTCTCCTAAAGAGAAACCATATTTATGAAGTGCCAATCTTTTCCACTTTGCAAGGGAGTGTACTATTTCAACCTCTACACCTTGTTCTTTTACATCAAAACGTACTGCTCTTTCTGTTCCAGAAAGGTCATCGTTAACACCAGTTTTAGACTTAACAAAAAGTGGTGCTGAAAGACGTTCAAAATCAAAACTCATTACGAATTGACGTTGGAATGTGTCTTTTACAAATTTTATTGCTTTCTCTGTTTCTCTAACAGACATTCTAGGTTTATAGCCAGCTGGAGTAATTAAGTTCCACATAATTCACCTTTTATCTCATCAAGTCCCCTGTAGTACGTGCATAAAGTTGTACATCACGGATGTTTTGAATACCTGTCACATACATGAGCATACGCTCAAAGCCAAGTCCGAATCCAGAGTGTGGTACTGAACCATATTTTCTAAGGTCCATATAGAACTTATAGTCACTTTCCTTCATTCCTCTCTTTTGGATTGCTTCTAATAACTTGTCATAATCAGCTTCTCTTTCACTACATCCAATAATTTCTCCAATGCCTGGAACAAGTAAGTCTGTTGCTGCAACTGTCTTTCCATCTGGGTTTTGCTTCATATAGAAAGCTTTGATATCCTTTGGATAGTTTGTTACAAATACAGGTTTTTTGAATACTTGCTCTGTAATATATCTTTCATGTTCGCTTTGAAGATCTAAGCCCCACTCTACAGGATATTCAAATGTTCCCGCTGGTACTTTCTTTAAGATTTCAATAGCGTCTGAATAATCTAAAATTTGGAATTCACTGTCTACAACGTTTTGGAGTTTTGCCTTTAATCCAGCTTCAAAGTTCTTTTCAAAGAAATCTAATTCTGGTCCGCATTGCTCTAAAACTTTCTTTGTTATGTATTTAATCATTGCTTCAGCAATTTCAATAATGTCTGGTAATTTTGCAAAAGCAACTTCTGGTTCAATTTGCCAGAATTCAGCAGCATGTCTTGGAGTATAACTCATCTCGGCTCTAAATGTTGGTCCAAATGTGTAAATCTTTCCCATAGCAAGAGCAGCAACTTCACCTTCTAATTGTCCAGAAACTGTTAATCCTGCTGTTGTTTTGAAGAAATCTCCTGCAATATATTCCTCTTCACTCTTACATTCTTTTGCAGAATTGTAATCTCTTGTTGTTACATGGAATATTTCACCAGCACCTTCACAGTCTGAACCTGTAATGATTGGTGTGTGTACATATGTGTAATCATTCTCTTGGAAGAATTGATGAATAGCAAATGCTAATTTGCTTCTTACTCTTAACATTGCATTGAATGTATTTGTACGTACTCTAAAATGTGGGATAGTACGTAAGAATTCCATTGTGTGATATTTCTTTTGTAATGGATAATCTTGTGGACAATCTCCTAACAATTCAAGATCTGTAACATTTAATTCGTATCCGTTATTATTCAAAGCTTTAACTACAATACCAGTTGCTGTTAATGAAACACCAACTTTTAAGAACTTAGATAATTCACTTGTGTAAGTGTTTTTATCTATAACGAGTTGTAAATGTGTAAGAGAAGATCCGTCATTCAATGCTATAAAAGCCATATTCTTGGAATCTCTTGCTGTACGAACCCAACCGGAAACAACTACGGACTTGCCTTCAAATTGTTCACCTTGTGTTAAAATCTTTTGAATTTCAATGTTTTTCATATATTCACTTCCTACTTTGCCGTGTACGTATACACGTGAAAATTATAACTATACTTTGCTATTATATGTATTCATATTCAGTTTGTAAAGAAAAATTAAACGTGTTGCCATTTGGCTTTGGTGTTGTTTTTTCGCTTAATTATATGTAGAATAAGGCGAGGTGTTTTATGATTTACGATGTATTAATTTTTGGAGCAGGCCCAGCTGGACTAACAGCAGGTATATACGCAGCAAGATCAGGATTGAAAACTGCTATTATTGAAAGTAGCGCACCTGGAGGACAAGCATCTATTACTCCAGATATCCAAAATTATCCAGGAATAGACTCTATTGCTGGCTTTATGTTAACTCAAAATATGATGAGTCAATGTCAAAAGTTTGGTGTAACATTTATTTATGACCAACCAAAAAACATTATTCTAAACGGCTCAATTAAGGTTTGCGAGACAAATTATAATGGGAATATAGAAGCAAAGACCGTAATCATTGCATCTGGTGCACACTCAAGAAAACTTGGTGTCGATAGAGAGGATAAACTTTTAGGAAAAGGTATAAGCTATTGCGCAACATGCGATGGCGGTTTTTATAAAAACAAAATTGTTGCTGTTGTTGGTGGCGGAGATACAGCCGTTGAAGATGCTATGTATCTATTAAATTTTGCAAAAAAGGTATACCTTATTCATAGAAGAGATCAACTAAGAGCAAAAGGAACTATGGCAGAAAGATTATTAAAATCTAATGTCGAACCAATATGGAATTCCCAAATAACATCCTTGAATGGACAAAATAGACTCGAAAGTATATCAATATACAATAAAATAACTAATGAAACCACAGAACTTCCAGTAGATGGAGTATTCGTTGCAGTAGGTCAAACCCCATCATCTTCCCTATTCGATGTAGAAAAAGATGAGAACGGATATATAATTGCAGACGAAAGAACCCTAAAAACTAATATAGAAGGCGTATTCGTTGCTGGAGATGTGAGACAAAAAGACTTAAGACAGATAGTTACAGCTACTTCAGATGGCGCAATCGCAGCTAACCAAGTATTCATATATTTATCAAATAATTAACACTTTTAACTAATTTTGTCGCATTTTTCATTAGAATATCACTTTTCTAAAAAATTTTTTCTATTGACACAATTAGAATACTTTTTTACATTTTTACTTTTTTTGAAATCGCAAATTTGCATTATTTGCTAAAAATATCCACAAAAACCCACATTTTTGTTAAAAATTTTTCAAAGTTTTGTTAAGAAAAATATCAAATTTATGAAAAAGTGCTAAAAAAGTTTACAAAAAGCCGTTGACAATAAAAAATAAAAGGTGTAATATGTAGGCGAAGTTAGATGATTCATTTCATCCATACCTCATAATTTTTCCCCCTTATCATAAGTAAAAGATGCCAGTTGAGTTCACTCCTGGTGTTTTTTACTTTTATGGAGTATTTATATCTTTAGTCTGCTTTCTTTAAATAAACAATTAAAACTGCTATATCCGCTGGAGATACGCCTGAAATTCTTGAAGCTTGTCCTAAATTTAATGGTTTAATCTTATTAAGTTTTTGTCTTGCCTCTATTCTCAATCCTTCTATATTCATATAATCTATATCTTGAGGAAGAGTTTTGGCCTCTAATTTTCTATGTTCTTCTATTACTTGTTCCTGTTTTTTGAGATATCCTTCGTATCTTATATCTTCAAATGCTGTAAATAAAGAGGCTGGGGATGCGTCAAAGGTTACAAGTTTATATAATTCTTTGGATTCAAATTCTGTTCTCTTAATTAAATCCTCTAATCTTATACCTCTACATGGATCTGCAAAACCTTTTTCTTCGAAAAGTTGCTTAATATCTTCTTGTTTAATTGTTGTAGTTCTTGCAAATTCCTTAATCTTTTCCACTTCTTCTTTTCTCTTTAGCATAGTTTCATATCTATATTTAGATGCAAGACCTACTTTATATCCTAATTCAGTTAATCTAAAATCTGCATCATCTTGTCTAAGTTTTATTCTATGCTCTGCCCTGGCTGTCATCATTCTATAAGGTTCATTTGTTCCTTTAGTTACCAAATCATCAATTAATACACCTATATAAGCTTCATCTCTTCCCAAAATAACTTGTTGTTTGTTTTGTAAGCCTAATACTGCATTAATACCAGCAATTAAACCTTGTCCTGCTGCTTCTTCGTAGCCACTAGAACCATTTAATTGTCCTGCAAGGAATAATCCTTTTATGTTTTTAGCTTCTAATGTTGGATATAAAGATAATGAATCTATACAATCATATTCTATTGCGTACGCGTATTTAGCAAATACACAATGTGTTAAACCTGGAAGTGTTCTATACATAGCTTCTTGTACATCATGTGGTAAAGATGAACTCATTCCTTGGATATACATTTCCTCGCTATTTCTTCCCTCTGGTTCAATAAATATTTGGTGTCTAGACTTATCTGCAAATCTCATGACCTTGTCTTCAATAGATGGACAATATCTTGGTCCAATTCCATGAATACTACCGTTATATAAAGGTGAACGAGATATATTAGCCTTAATTATTTCGTGGGTTTTCTCGTTTGTATATGTTAAATAGCAAGGTTCTTGCTCAAAAGTTTCCACTTTAGATAAGAAGGAGAATCTATTCATTGGATCTCCCCATTGTGGTTCTGTTTCGTCAAAGTCTATACTATCTCTATATATTCTTGCTGGAGTTCCGGTCTTGAATCTTCTCATTGGTAAACCGTTTTCCACCAAAGACTCTGTTAAATGTGTTGCTCTAGCAAATCCAGTTGGACCACTTTCTTTTACATATGATCCCGTGATGATTCTGGCATTTAGATATACACCAGTACCAAGAACTGCTGCTCTGCACTTAATTGTATGCCCTTTTAAGGTTTCTACGCCTTCTATATGCCCGTTATTTATAATAACGGATGTACACTCATCTTCTAAGATATCTAAGCCCTGCGTGTCTTGTAGTGTCTGTAACATGACATCATGATAGTCTATCTTATCTTGTTGACTACGAAGTGAGAATACTGCTGGTCCTTTGGATGTGTTTAATGTTTTAATTTGTATGAGTGTTTTATCTGCGGCTATACCCATTTCTCCACCAAGGGCATCTATCTCTCTAACGATTTGTCCCTTAGCAGTTCCGCCTATAGCTGGATTACATGCCATCCAAGATACTGCACGCAAATCTAAACAAATAAGGAGCGTTTCTGCTCCCATTCTTGCGCTTGCTAAAGCAGCTTCTACTCCTGCATGTCCTGCACCAACTACTATAACATCATACTTTTCTTTCATTTTATTTTCCTACACAGAAATTCTTGAATATGCTATCTACTACATCTTCTGTGACGTTCTTGCCATTTATTTCTCCTAAACACTCTAAAGCATTTCTAAGGTCTATTAATATACAATCTATTGTTGAATCCATATTCTTAAGCGCAGATTCTAAATTGTCTGCTGCTCTCTTTAATGCGTCTAGGTGTCTTTCGGAAGTAATTATTTCTCCACCATCTACAAGTCCGTCTGTGTATAACGAAACTATTGCATGCTTTAATTGTACAATTCCTTCGCCTGTCTTTGCAGAGATATGGAATACATTATCCTCTGCTTCTGGAAGGGATAAACATTGTGGAGAATCCATTTTGTTGTATACACGGAATACTTTCTTGTTTTCTAATAATTTTTCTAGTTCTGGGAATGCGGTATTATCTGTAGAGTCTATTACATATAATACAAGATCTGCATTTTCTATGCTTTGTTTTGCTCTTTCTATTCCAATACCCTCTATTTTCTCATTAGTTTCTCTTATTCCTGCTGTGTCTACTAAGTTAATAAGAACTCCATCTACTTCTATACTTGCCTCTATGGTGTCTCTAGTGGTTCCAGGAACGTCTGTGACGATTGCTCTTTCTTGTCCTAATAATGCATTAAGAAGTGAGCTCTTGCCTGCGTTAACGTGTCCTGCTATGGCAACAAGTATACCATCTCTTGCCATTCTTCCACTCTTTGCAGATGCTATGAGGTCATTTACAGATTTTAAAATTGTTGGAACTTCTGTTTTAAGAGCTGGCAATACTTCATCTTCCATTTCTTCTGGATAATCTAAAGAAGCTTCTAGTGCAGAAATAAGGTCTGTTAATTTATATGATATTTCATCTATCTTTTTGCCAACTAGACCTGTCATGAGACGATATGCTGCTCTTAGTCCTGCTGCACTTTGAGATGAAATCATCTCAGTTACACCTTCTGCATCTGATAATGACATTCTTCCATTTATGTATGCTCTCTTTGTAAACTCTCCTGGTTGGGCAACTCTTGCACCTTCTTTAACAATACGCTCTACCGCGCCTTTCATAATTCTAACTCCACCATGGAGATAGAACTCTATTGTAGGCTCACAAGTAAATGCTTTTTCCTTTGGAAAATAAACCATATAACCTTTATCTTTAAAGTCTAAACCAATGAAGGTGCCAAAGTGCATCATCAAAGGATAAACGTCTATATTAAGATATTGTCTTGGTTCAAAAACTTTATTAGCAATGGAGATAACGTCATCTCCAGACATACGAATTATGCCTATTCCACCTGTTCCAACTGGAGAAGAAATTGCAACTATTGTTTTCATTTTAGAATCTCTTTTGTCCAAAGCTCTTAAATTTAGGAGCTCCGTTTGTAGAAGTAGTTGCAGGTTCAATATCTGTGAATGTTCCTCTAAATACTTTTCCGTCTGCTACTTCTTTTTCTGAATCGTTTTGCTTTTTGTTGCTACGATTTCTATTTTGGTTGTTCTTTTTATCATGGCGATTATGATCTTCGCCTCTTGCCTTGAATCTTGGTCCAGTAATATCTGTGTTTGGAATTAAGACTACATATCTATTTGGTTCTTCGCCTTCACTTTGTGTTTTTACAAGAGTGCTGTCTTGAAGAGCAGTATGTATTGCACGTCTTTCAAATGGATTCATTGGTTCAAATTCAACTTCTCTACCCATAGCATAGGCTTTGTCTGCCATCTTGAGTGCTAATTGTCCTAATGTCTTTTCTCTTCTGGAACGATATCCTTCACAGTCTATAGACAATTTTTTGTAGTCATAGTTGTTTTGATTTAAATAACTCAAAAGGATGTATTGGAATGAATCTAATACTTCTCCTCTGAATCCGATAACTGCTGCGCTATCTTTTCCTTCAATTATTACTGAAATGTCATTGCCTTTTTCGGTTATATTTGCCTTAAGATTTAATCCCATTCTTTCGATTATTCCATTAGCAAATTCGGTTACAAGCTCAAGAGCTTGATCTTCAACTGTTACCTTAACCTCGGCTTTATCAAATAAACCACCATTGGAAAGAACCTCTATTTTGGCTTTTTCCTTAGTGGTATTAAGTTGTTCAAGTGCTATTGCTGTTGCTTCTTCAACTGTAGAAGCTTGAACTGTTGTTGTTTTTGTCATAAGCTATACCTTTTTCTTTTTGTCTTAATCTTTCTTTGACTTAAAGCCTATTGGTGCAGCCTCTCCCCTTTTTAGATCTATCAAATATCCTATACCGTTAAACGTTAACTGGAAGAATATTGCCATTAACGAACTTACGAACATATATATTGTAAAGGCGCCTGAATACAAGAGAGCAAATACACCTATCATGATAGGCATAAAGTATTGCATCATCTTCATTGTGCCTTGATTCGAACCTGCGGTTTGAGTTGGTGGTTGTCCTTGTGCTCTTTGTGTTAAGAACTGAGATAAGAAACCTACTACGATTGAAAGGATTGGTAATAATAATAAACCATTCCACTTTCCGTTCTTTCCCCATCCACCTGTGCCAATAACTTTGGCCATTATTGTGTTATATTCATCTGCTGTGAAACCAACTACACGAGCTGTTGCAAAACCACTTTGTCCAGTAATTGATGTATAATCTGGAACAGCTGTCTTCCAACCATCTTGGACGAAAATGTTATTTATGAGATATTTATCTGCACTTTGAACATAAATCCATCCTCTCATTGCACGTGCTTCTTTGGAATTGTATTGACTTAATACTGCGTTTTGTCCTTTTTCCACAGCATAACTAGTTGCTTGAGCAATCTTATTAAGATCTTGGTCTTTGTTTGCGATTACTTTACCATCTTCGATAATTGTGTATGAAACTGATAATTCGTCATACTTTGCTTTAAGAGATGCGTTGTATTCTTCATTATATACGTCTCTACTTGTTTGGTAGTCTCTAGCATATTGATATCCAACCATATCTCTAAATCCAGCAAAGACTAGGAAGAATACTACGAGGGTTAAAATTGTTGGCAAGCAAGCACCGAGCATTGAATAGTGCTCTTTCTTGTATAATTGTTGTTGCTCTAATTGCAAACGTTGTTTATCTTCCCCATATTTTGCTTGTAAAGCTTCGAGTTGAGGTTTCATTCTTCTCATAGCTTTTGCATTTCTTCTTGCAACTATCTTTTGCCAAATATCTAATGGTGAAAGGATTAATCTTAAAATTATAGTGAAAACAACAACTGTCCATCCGAAGTTTCCTACCTTGTCATTAAGACCGATAAGTGCTTTACGAATGAATCCAGTTAATGATGAAGATGAAGATGATGTGATTTCATCTACACTTTGAACATTACTTAAATCGTATGTTCCACTATTGTTATTACAGGCAGTAAACACAAACAATGACACAACGATAATAATCGCTAGTAGCCAAATCTTAATAAAAGTCTTGTGTCTATAATCTAAACGAGCCATCTAATTTTTCCTTTATAATTTTCACGTACCGGATCAAAAGACCCTTCTCTAAACGGATTACAGCGGAGTATTCTTAATGTGCCTAATGCTATTCCTGCAACTACTCCCCAACGTTTAATTGCATCATAAGCATACATTGAGCATGTGGGTGTACTTGGGCATCTTCCGATATATGGTGAAAGGTGGCGTTTGTAGAACAATATCATTGCCAAGAATGGACTACGATAACTTATTTTCCTGATGTTTTTTCGCATTACCAAATACCAACTTCACTTCTTCTTCTAATTCTTGAAATGAGCGCTCAGCAATAGATTGTTTTGTAATAACTACGTAGAAATAATCTTTGTTTAACTCTGGAATCAATTCTGTGACAATTACTCTTAATCTTCTCTTGATTTTATTTCTAACAACGGCTTTTCCACATTTTTTGGATACTGAGAATCCTATCTTTAATCCTTCTTTTGATGGTGCTGTTACTAAAACAAAGTCTTTGGCAGGGAATCTAATTCCTTTGTTAAATACGTACTTAAACGTCCCTTCTTTTTTTAATCTGAAACGCCTTTCCATCCACTAATGTCTGCTATTAGATTGTGAGGTTCTTTCTGCCTTTTGCTCTACGTCTCTTAAGAACGTTTCTTCCGCTCTTTGTCTTCATACGTGCTCTAAATCCATGAACGCCTTGGTTCTTTCTGTTGTGTGGTTTGTAAGTAATTCCTTGATACATTTTTCTATCTCCTTTATGAATTGCCTTTTGGGCTTCTTATTATGCTATATATGTGCGTATAAAAATATATGCTCAATTATTATAAAGGTACTAATATTTTTAGTCAAACGAAAAAAATTAAACAAAAAAGCCATGCGAAGATATGGGCATGGCTAAGGTTTGTACCACATTGTATTGTGTTTTTGGGCTCTTTTACATCACTTCTGGAGCATCTATTCCTAGTAAAGTTAAGCCTTCTTTAATAACTTTTGCTGTTAAGGATACGAGAGCCAATCTTGCTTTTTTAATGTTTTCTTCTTGGTCTATGATTCTATGGTCTATGTAGAAACGGTTGAATTTGCCAACCAAGTTCATTATGTGTCTTGAAACAATGTATGGTTCCCTTGCAAGAGCTGCATTTTGTACTTCACCCTTAAAGTTGAGAATGGATTTAACGATATCATAAGATTCTTCATCTGTTATTAACGATGCGTCTATATCTTCTAATGCAATATCACCTGCTTTTCTTAAAATGGATTTACATCTTGCATAGGCATATTGAATGTATGGCGCTGTCTCTCCATCAAAGTTCAAAACCTTGTCATATGAGAAAGCAATGTCTTTTATTCTTTGGTTGTATAAAACTGAGAAAACAACAGAGCCAATGCCAACACTTTCTGCAACCTTTTCCTTGTCTTCAAGATCTGGGTTCTTAACGTTGATAATTGCTCTTGCTTTTTCAACCGCTTGATCTAAAACATCCTTAAGCCAAATGACTCTTCCTTCCCTTGTAGACATGGCTCCATCTTCTAGAGAAACCATACCAAAAGCGATATGTTCACAATCTGCGTATTTTGCAAAACCCATAAGTTCAAGTACCTTAAATATCTGTTTAAAGTGTAGATTCTGCTGATATGCAACAACATAAAGGTTTTTGTAAAAGTCGTATTCTTTTGCTCTATAATAGGCACAAGCGATGTCTCTTGTGGCATATAATGTTGCGCCATCTGAACGTACCAAAAGGCATGGTGGCATACCATATTCTGATAGGTCTACAATCTGTGCACCATCTGATTCAACAAGCAATTTCTTGTCTCTTAAGATGTCTAAACATGCCTCCATTTTATCGTTATAGAAAGCCTCTCCATTGTAGCTATCAAACTTAATTTTTAGTCTGTCATAAACCTTTCCAACTTCTTCAAGAGTTATCTTTTTAAAGACTTCGTAGAATCTATTCGCTTCCGCATCTCCATCTTCTATCTTCTTAAATTCTGCTCTTGCTTCATCCTCATATTCTGGATGATCTTTGGCTTCTTGGTGGAATCTTACATACAATCCATTTAAGAATACAATACCGTTTTTCTCTACTTCTTCTAGTGAACTCCACTTCTTTGTGGCCACAATAAGTTTGCCAAATTGTGTTCCCCAATCCCCTAAGTGGTTAATTCCTACAACGTTGTATCCTAAGTGCTTAAAAATTCTATATAATGCTCCACCTATAACTGTTGAGGATAAATGTCCTATGTGGAATGGCTTAGCAATATTAACAGAGGAATAGTCTATCGTTATTGTTTTTCCATTTCCCTCGTCAGATTGTGCTATGTTTTCTTTATTTAGATTAGTAAGAGCTATTCTTGCCATCTCTGTTCTATCAAATCTTATATTTACATACCCGTTCACAACCTCTACATCGCTCACAAACGTTTCTTCCTTAATAACTGGTGCTAGTTCTTCGGCAATGAGTTGTGGTGCCTTATGCATTGTTTTGGCAAGTCTAAAACATGGTAGAGCTAAATCTCCCATCTTTGAATCCTTTGGCTTTTCAAATAAAGATTCAACATCGATTCCTGTTTTAGTTAAAATGGCACTCGCTAATTCTTTTTCGTACATAGTATTTCCTCAAACATTAAATCTAAATAAAACTACATCATTTTCTTGCATTACGTAGTCTTTACCTTCACTTCTTACTTTTCCTTTTTCTTTTGCAGCATTGAATGAACCACATTCTAGTAAGACATCATAGTCTACTATTTCTGCACGGATAAAGCCTTTTTCAAAATCCGTATGGATTTTTCCTGCTGCTTGTGGAGCTTTTGTTCCTTTTACAATTGTCCATGCTCTGGTTTCTTTCTCACCTGCTGTAAGATAGCTTATCAATCCAAGAAGTTTATAAGATGCCTTAACTAACTTGTCTAGACCGCTTTCTGTAATGTTATAATCTGCTGCAAACATCTCTCTATCCTCATCACTCATTTGTGCTAAGTCTTCTTCAAGTTTTGCGCAGAGAACAATACATCCTGCACCTTCTTTTTTGGCAATTTCTTCTACTTCTTTTGTGTAAGCATTTCCATCTAAGGAATTTTCATCTACATTGGCAACATAAATAACTGGCTTGCTTGTTAAGAAGAAGTTTTCATCTATAAATGCCTTTTGCTCTTCGTCTGCATTAAAAGTTCTAATTGGATTGCCATCCTCTAAATGTTTCTTTAATGCTTTAAGAAGTTCAACATCTGCCATTTTGTTCTTATCTGCTTTTGCAAGAGATTCAGCTTTGCCCATTCTCTTATCTATTGTTTCTAGATCTGCAAATATTAACTCGTAATTAATTGTCTCAATGTCTCTCTTTGGAGATACATTTCCGTCTACGTGAGTAATGTTTTCATCATCAAAGCATCTAACAACATGTACAATAGCATCTGTTTCTCTAATGTGAGACAAGAATTTATTTCCTAAACCTTCTCCTCTGCTTGCACCTTTAACCAATCCAGCAATGTCTACAAACGTAAGCATTGTTGGGGTTATTTTCTTTGAGTTATATAATGCTGCCAGTTTATCTAACCTTTCATCTGGAACAGGAACAACGCCTTTGTTAGGCTCAATTGTACAGAAAGGATAGTTTTCTGCTGCTATTCCTGCTTTTGTTATTGCATTAAATAGTGTTGATTTACCAACGTTTGGTAATCCTACTACGCCTAATTCCATATTGTCTCCAAATATTATTTATTTTTGGTTAAGTATACGTGTGTTTCGTATGGGCGGAGCTTATCTCCCATTCCTTCATAGTTTGCAAGTATTTCTTGTGCACCTTCTGGAATGAATTTCTTTACCTTCTTAGAGTTAACTTCTTTTTCGGACAAGTTAATAACAACTGTTAACTTGTTTTCTTCTCCAATTTTGTCATAGACAAAGAGGTGTTTGTCTCCCTTGAGATAAAGTTTAAATTGTCCATATACTGCTGCATCTTTATATTGTTTTCTTAATGCTATTACTTTCTTGTAATAATTTAAGATTGAATTTGGATCCTTTTGTGCAGCTTCAACGTTTACTTCTTTATAATTAGGATTAATTAAATACCATGGCTTTGCGTCTGGAGTTGTAAATCCAGCATTTGCCTCTGCGCTCCATTGAACTGGTGTACGTGCATTATCTCTTGCTGCGTACTTAGCCATTTTGAATATTTTCTTATCACTAAATATCTTTAGTTTTTTGAGTAAGCTCTTTGTTGAGAATGTGGATACGTCTACAAAGTCATCCCAACTCTCAAATGGATAGTCTACCATACCAATTTCTTGGCCTTGGTATATAAATTGTGTTCCAGATAAGAATGAATACATTGTTGCAAGTGCTTTACCACTTTCTACTCTGTATTTTAAAGAACCATATCTTGAGATATTTCTTGGTTGGTCATGGTTTTCAATATAGTTAGCATTCCAACCTTTTTCATATAACATTGTTTGCCAATTGTTATACACCTTCTTTAACTTCTTAAGACTGAATTTTGTATGAATCCAACTAATGAATAAGCAGTCTGCTTCCATATGTTGGAAACCGAACATCATATCTAGAACTTTGTCATCTCCATCTGAGATATATAGAAGAGCTTTTTTAGGAGTCATCATTGGAGCTTCACCAACTTGCATACAGTCATAGTCTTTTGTTACTTGTCTGTACTCTGTTAAGTATTTTTTGAGGTTTGGACCTTGCATATAGTGCTCCATTCCTCTCATTGCTGGTAGCCAAATACCGTTTGGAAGACCTTCTCTCTTGGAAATCATGGTAATAACGTCTTCTCTAAATCCGTCTACTCCCATGTCTAACCAATATCTCATAATCTTTTTAACTTCTTCTCTAACAGCTGGATTATCATGGTTTAGGTCTGGTTGCTCAACTGCAAATAAGTGTAGATAATACTCACCTCTTTGTTCATTGTATGTCCAACCATCTCCTGGGAATGTTGCCATCCAGTTATTTGGGAACTTCTTTCCATCTTTTCCTCTGCCTGGTCTCCAAATATAATAATCCTTATATTTTGGATCTCCTGCTGCGGATTTTTTAAACCATTCACATTGATCTGATGTATGGTTGATAACTAAGTCCATAATAACTTTAATGCCTCTTTCATGAGCGCCAGCCAATACTTCCTTGAATTCATCCAATGTTCCATACTCTGGATTAATGTTGTAATAGTCTGCGATATCATAACCATAGTCTGCTTGTGGAGATACATATAAAGGTGAGAACCATATTGCATCTGCTCCTAACTCTTTAATGTAGTCCAACTTAGATAAAATACCCTTTAAGTCTCCTATTCCATCTCCGTTTCCGTCCTTAAAAGAACGTGGCCAAATTTGGAATACTGTCATCTCTCTAAACCATGTTTTTTCCATAATAAACTCCAATTTTCTCCCTTATTTTTATTTATCACAAAAACTATCTCATTTTACAAAACAGCCATTTAACGTATATTATTCGTTTGTGTTATCTGTTTGTTCTGCATCTTGAGCTTCAGCTTGTTCACCCTCTGTTTCGCCTTCTTCTGTCTCTTCTTCTTCGACAAATTCAACGTGTGGTGTGAGTGCTATTGAAACGATCTTTGTATCGTCCTTAAGTCTCATAACTTTGACACCCTTTGTTGCACGACCAATCTTGCTGATTTCGTTTGCATCTACTCTAATAATGATTCCATTGTCTGCAATCATCATGATATCTGTATCTGCTGGGATAACCTTTAATGCAACAAGGGCACCTGTTTGTTCTGAGAAGTTACCAGCTTTAACACCCTTACCATTTCTACCTTGGATTGGGTAATCTGAGATTGGACTTCTCTTTCCGAAACCGTTTCCAGTAATTGTTAACATTTCGCTATCTTCTTTAACAACAGCCATATCAACAATATGTTCACCCTTTGGAACTCTCATACTCAAAACACCTTGTGCAGTTCTGCCCATTGGACGTATTGTATTCTCGTTGAAATGGATACAATAGCCTTCGCTTGAACCAAGTATCAATTCATCGTTTCCGTTTGTTATAACGGCTTCTACGAGTTGATCATCATCAACGAATGTGATTGCTCTCTTACCATTTCTCTTAATGGATGCAAATTCTTCAAGTGGTGTTTTCTTAATCAAACCATTCTTTGTTGCAAGAACGAGGAAGTGTCCTTCTTTCTCTTCTGGAGATGGCAAGAATGCTTGAACTTTTTCACCTGGGTCTAATTGTAAAATATTTACAACTGCTCTACCTCTTGCTGTTCTTGCTGCTTCTGGAATTTCATAGCCCTTGAGTTGGAATACTCTTCCGAAGTTTGTGAAGAACATAAGTGGTTGGTGTGTATTACATGTAAAGATTCTTTCAATGAAGTCATCTTCTTTTGCTTTATGTGCTGTAATACCTAAGCCACCTCTATGTTGTGATTGATATTCATCAACTGCTTGTCTCTTAATATAACCTTCGTGTGTTAATGAAACAACGATATCCTTTCTTGGAATCAAGTCTTCATTGTCTATGCCACCATCGAAGTCGTAACTGAGTTCAGAACGTCTTGGTGTATTATATTTGTCCTTAATTTCAAGCATTTCTGCAATGATAATATCTCTTTGCTTTTCTTTAGATTCAAGTATTTCTGTATAGTTCTTGATTTCTTCGTATTTTTGTTTTAACTCTTCTTGGATCTTTGTGAGTTCCAATCCTGTTAATCTTTGAAGTCTCATTTCAATAACAGCTGTTGCTTGTGCTTGATCTAAGTTATATGCAGACATTAAGTTTGCAATACCTTCGTCTCTATCTTTAGATTTCTTCAAGAGTTCTACGATATCATCAATATTTTGAATAGCAATTGCTAAACCTTCTAAGATGTGTGCTCTTTCAGATGCTTTATCTAAATCAAATTTTGTACGTCTTTGAATAACTTCATATTGGAATTCAAGGTATTTTTCTAGTATTTCTTTGAGGTTACAAACCTTTGGTTTGCCATCTACTAATACTAATAAAATCATGCTGAATGAAGTTTGAAGATATGTTTGCTTATACAATGTATTTAATACAACTTGTGCATTAGCATCTTTCTTTGTTTCAACAACGATTCTAAGACCTGTTCTATCTGTTTCTTCTTGTACGTCTGAAATACCTTCAATCTTCTTATCCTTAACTTGGTCTGCGATTGTCTTAATTAATTCAGCCTTGTTTACTTGATATGGGATTTCAGTAATAACTATTCTGCTCTTACCATTTGGTAATTCTTCGATTTCAGCACGAGATCTTAATATTGCACTACCCTTACCTGTTCTATATGCTTCTCTAATATTTCCAAGACCCATTACATATGCGCCTGTTGGGAAGTCTGGAGCAGGAATGTATTGCATTAAATCATCTACTTCCAAATCTGGATTATTTAATAATGCTACGCATCCATCTATAACTTCACCAAGATTGTGTGGTGGAATGGAAGTTGCCATACCAACAGCAATACCATCTGAACCATTAACTAAAATGTTAGGGAATCTAGATGGAATTACAACTGGTTGTTCACGAGTGTCATCAAAGTTTGGATAGAAGTCTACTGTCTTCTTATCTATATCTCTAATCATTTCGTTAGCAATTTTGCTAAGTCTTGCTTCTGTATAACGATATGCCGCTGGTGGGTCACCGTCTATAGAACCGAAGTTTCCATGTCCATCAATAAGTGGGCAACGAATTGAGAAGTCTTGTCCTAAACGAACTAATGCATCATAAACTGAACTATCACCATGTGGATGGTATTTACCTAAAACATCACCAACGATAGTAGCACATTTTCTGAATGGTTTATCACTTGTTAATCCTAATTCACTCATGGAATATAAAATTCTACGGTGAACTGGTTTTAAACCATCTCTAACATCTGGAATAGCACGGGAAACGTTAACAGCCATAGCATAAGCTATGAAGGATTTCTTTAACTCGCCCTCAATTTCAACTGGCTTAACTATACTCTTACTTAAATCCTCAACATATTCTCTTTCTTTTTCTTTGTCTATCTTTGCCATTGCTTTATCCTCCCATTAAATATCCAACTCTTTAACAAGGTCTGCGTTCTCTTCGATGAATTGTCTTCTCAATTCTGGAACTTCACCCATTAAAAGAGTAAATGTTTGGTCTGCGCTGATTGCATCTTCCATTGTTACCTTCAACATTGTACGTGTCTTTGGATCCATAGTTGTTTCCCAAAGTTGTTCTTTGTCCATTTCACCTAAGCCTTTATATCTTTGGATATCATAACCATTCTTACGTCCGATTTCATCTAAGTAAGCATTAAGTTCATCGTCTGAATAACAATATTTTTCTGTTTTACCTTTGGTAACTTTATAAAGTGGTGGTTGTGCAATATATACATGTCCATTTTCAATTAATGGTTTCATATATCTGAAGAAGAATGTTAATAACAAAATTCTAATGTGAGATCCGTCTACATCAGCATCGGTCATACAAATAATTCTGTCATAACGAAGTTTGCTTTCATCATAATCTGCATTAATACCACAACCAAATGAAACTATCATTTGTTTAATAACATCACTTTCAAGAACTCTAGCAAGTCTAACCTTCTCAACATTAAGGATTTTACCTCTTAGAGGTAAGATTGCTTGGAATCTACGATCTCTTCCTTCTTTTGCTGTACCACCTGCAGAGTCACCCTCAACAAGATATATCTCACAATGTTTTGGATCTTTATCTGTACAGTCTGCAAGTTTTCCTGGCAATGTTGTATTTTCAAGAGCACTCTTTCTTCTTGTTGCTTCTCTTGCAGCTCTTGCTGCTTCTCTTGCGTTCTTAGCCGAAATCGTCTTTAAAATGAGTTCACGGGCTTCTTTAGGATGTTCCTCGAGATATGTTCCGAAACCTTCTGAAACGCACTTAGAGACCGCTGTACGCATTGTGCTATTACCAAGCTTAGTCTTTGTTTGACCTTCAAATTGAGGCTCTGCAATCTTTACTGAAAGAACTGCTGTTAGACCTTCTCTAACGTCATCTCCAGTAAGTTTGTCTGATTCCTTAATAATTCCTGCTTTTCTGCCGTAATCATTAATTATCTTGCCTAAGGCAGCCTTAAATCCATCTACGTGTGTGCCACCTTCTTCTGTATTAATATTGTTTGCGAATGCTAAAACAGTCTCCGAATAACTGTCGTTATATTGCATTGCTATTTCTATTTCACTGTCTACGTAACGAGCATTGTAGTAAATTACGTTTTCAAATAATGGTGTCTTGTTTTTGTTCAAGCTTTCTACGAAAGAAACGATACCACCTTCATAATGGAACACTTCTCTCTTTTCTGGTTCTACTCTTAAGTCTGCGATTTCAATTGTTAATCCTTTATTAAGATATGCTAATTCTCTTAATCTAGATTTCATTGTATCGTAGTTAAATTCAAGAGTTTCGAAGATTTGGTTATCTGGATAGAAAACAATAGTTGTTCCAGTATCATTTTCATCACATTTGCCAATTACTTCTAATGGTTTTTCTGCAACACCACGGGAGAAACGAATATAATGGATCTTTCCGTTTTGTTTTACAGTTGCTTCCATCCATTCACTTAAAGCGTTAACACAAGATACACCAACACCATGTAATCCGCCGGAAATCTTATATCCACCACTTCCGAACTTACCACCTGCGTGTAACTTTGTTAAAACAACTTCAACAGCTGATTTACCTTCTTTGTCAATAATTCCTGTAGGAATTCCTCTACCATTATCTTCAACACGAACTGCACCTGTGGCAAGTATTTCTACCTTAATGTGAGTACAATATCCAGCTAAAGCTTCATCAATAGAGTTATCTACAACCTCTGTTACTAAATGATGTAATCCTCTTGAATCTGTTGAACCAATGTACATTCCAGGACGTTTTCTAACAGGTTCTAGACCTTCTAATACTTGGATGTCTCCAGCATCATATGAGTGTTGAACCTCTTCAAAATCCTCAGAAAGTTGTTCGGTAGAAACAGCTAATGGATCTACACCACCTTCAAACTGTGAATAATCTGCATTATCTAAAGCGTTTTCTTCGTCAACATATTCGGACTTCTTGACGACTTCTTCTGCAGTTTCTTTTTCTTTCTTGCTCATTTTATCCTCCTAGACAAATTTATCATTTTTGCGAAATTATTAAATATAATTTTAATAATTGTACACGCACACGTGCGCAAAAGTCAACAAAATTTGGTTTAAAAATAAATTTTTAAAACTATTTATCCACAGCAAAAGAAAAGAGTTTAAACTTTTATATAAGCAAAATGCTTATATAATTACTCAAAAACGACCGAATTATCCGAAAAAATGAAGAATCCCTCGTCTTTTTGA
>CAMVBZ010000007.1 GCA_947165815.1 uncultured Clostridia bacterium | reverse complement strand
ACCCCTGACCTCCAGCGTGACAGGCTGGCGTACTAACCAACTGTACTACCGGGCCAAGATTTTTTTGGTGGGCCTTCACGGACTCGAACCGCGGACCGATCGGTTATGAGCCGACTGCTCTAACCAACTGAGCTAAAGGCCCTCACAAGTAGCTATTCGCTTTCTCTTTGGTCGGGGCGACTGGACTTGAACCAGCGGCCTCATGGTCCCAAACCACGCGCGCTACCAACTGCGCCACACCCCGTTACTCATAAGATTGCGCAACGTGTTATAGTTTACATTGTTTCATTTTTATTGTCAACAATTTTATTTTTCATTTTAATTATTTTTCTAAAATAATATTTACTCCTCTATTATTTATGAAATTTTACCATTTAATACTTTAGTATTATTTACATTTTGCGAAAAGTTTTATATAATATTGCTAGTATTTAGTGGAGATGAACTTTTAATGGCAGACTATTTTAAACAAAGAGAAAAACAGGTCGTAAAACATACAGAATTGATTAAAGAAGACTTACCTCCTTTCTGTGATGAGTTTTTTATTGGCGTAGAGGCTAGAACCTCTCCTCTAACAAGACAGGGTTATTCTTATGACTTAAGAATTTTCTTTGATTTCCTTACTAAAAAAGTCCCACATTTTAAGAATATTGAGATAAAAGATATTATTGTTGAGGATTTAGAATATGTTACTTCCCATGATATAGAACTTTATATATCCTACCTCTCTTATTACAAAATGAATGGCAAAGAATATACTAACCATGAACGTGGAAAAGCTAGAAAAATCTCCACTGTTCGTGCATTTTTTAAGTATTTTTATAATAACAACGAACTTTCAAAGGACGTAGCAAGCAAGGTTGCAGTTCCAAAACAACACCAAAAAGATATCATTAGACTCGAAGGAAAAGAATCTAATGACCTTCTTCAAGCAGCCGAAACTGGTGAAAATATGTCTAAACACCAACACCAAATCCAGAGAAATACTAAATATAGAGATGTTGCTATCATCACTCTATTACTTGGCACTGGAATCCGTGTAAGCGAACTAGTTGGATTAAATGTTAAAGACGTAGACTTTAACAATAGAGCCATTACAGTTACTAGAAAAGGTGGAAATGTTGCTATTTTATACTTCGGAGATGAGGTTGCAGATGCCTTGGCAACATACATAGATACAGAAAGAACTTCTCTTATAAATAGAAGCGAAAAAATGAATAAGGAAGAAGATGCTCTATTCCTCTCTCTTCAAATTAAAAGAATTACAGTTAGATCTGTTGAATTATTAGTTAAAAAATATGCTCAAACAGCTACTCCACTTAAGAAAATTACACCTCATAAACTAAGAAGTACTTTCGGCACAAACTTGTATAGAGCAACTGGAGATATCTACCTAGTTGCAGATGTTTTGGGGCACTCAGATATCAATACAACTACCAAACATTACGCCGCTTTAAAGGAAGATAGCCGTAAAATTGCTGCAAAAGTTACTAAAGTTCATAAGGATGAAGATAATCCTGAATAATATTATTCAGGATATAATATGCCTTTTTTAAAAATAACTATTACAAAACATTGACTTTTATATAATAGTGATATAAACTTTTAAATGATAATTATTATATAAGGGGTACTAATGGATATTTCATCTATAAACAGCGATTTAATAAGAGGAAATGTTACAACCATTATTCTTACTTCTTTATGGAGTAACGATAAATATGGTTATGAAATCCTGAAAGAAATCGAGACTCGTTCAGATGGACAATACAATTTAAAACAAGCTACCCTTTATAACCAACTAAAAAGACTAGAAAAACAAGGTCTTGTCTCCTCTTATGATGGAGATCCAGATGATACTGGTGGTGGTAAAAGACGTTACTTCTCTTTAACTGCAAATGGCAGAAACTATCTAGAACAACAAAAGAATGAATATGAATACTCTAGAACAATTCTAGATAATTTAATTTCAGACCAAAAGTTTGACTTTACAAAACCTGTTCCATTTAAAGCAGATGAATTAAGACCTTATTCCCTACATGAAAAGACTGAAAAACCAGAAGTTGTCTATAAAGACAAAATCGTTGAAGTTGAAAAAGTTGTAGAGGTTGAAAAGGTCGTAGAAAAGAAAACTTTCTGTGATTTAGATGGAAATGAGATTACAGAAGAAGAATTTAATGATTTAAGAGCTAAACTTCAAGAAGAAGCTAATAGACCAAAACCAGAAAAGACTTTGGATGAGGTTTTTGCAGACTTAGAGGCAGAAAAACAAGAGGAACAACAACCACAACAATCCTCTTCTCAAGCAAGAATTGAAGCAATCTTAAGTCAATATGAGAAAAAAGTTCAACAAGAAGAATATGCCCCACAAGACGAAGAAGTATATGATACTTCTAACCAAATAGTTGGCGAAGATGGAACTATTGCAATTCCTAATAAAAGAACTGAAGCTTTTGAATATGAGACAAATAACGTTGATTATGAAGACTTCTTCTCTACAATCCGCTCTAAAGAAACAGATGAGGAAACTCAAATCGCTGAATCTCAACCTAAGAAGACAGCAACATCTGTTGCAGGAAGAGATTTAAAGACAAGACTTTATGCAGAAGGTTTTAAACTTAGACCTTATTCTAGAGCAAGTACATCTGAGTACTACTCTTTCAACTTTATTCAATCTAATGTTATTAACAGAGATACATGGTTAATTATGATGGCAATATTTGCTGTGGAAATGGCAATATTCTGGGTTTCTTTATATAAGATTATCCCATATTCATACTTCCTACCTATTACAGTAGTTGGTATTGCAATATGCTTTATTCCATTCATAATTTGCTTTATTAATCCATCTAAACGATCTAGGGCAAACTATAATTTCAAAATATCTATTTTGAATAGGTCTATGTTCTTTGTTGAATTAACTGTATTTATGGCACTTATTGGATTCTTTGCAATTGGAGCAAATGTTAATGATATTAAGTCTATTTTGATGAGTATTATTATTCCATCTGTAATATTCCTAAACCTTCCAATAAGTTCTATAGTGTACTATTTACTCTACAGAACAAAGAAATATCACGTTGCGTAAAAATAAAAAACCCAAGACCACAAAAAGTGATTTTGGGCTTTTTTGGCAGGGGAGACGCGAATCGAACACGCAACCGACGGTTTTGGAGACCGCTACTCTACCTAATTGAGCTACTCCCCTAAGCGAAAAACATTATACTTGACTAATACTAGGAGATAAAATGAAAAATATTTATAAACTTGGAATTATCGGTGCAGGAAATATGGCTACGGCTATATTAAATGGTATTTTAAATAGCTCTCTACTCTCACCTAATAATATAATTATTAGCGATATAGATGATGCTAAATTGGATGCACTAAAAGCAAAAGGTGTTAATACAACAAAAGATAATATATATCTTGCTTCAAACTCAGAATATATACTCTTTGCTGTCAAACCACAATCCTCACAAGAGATTTTAAGCAACATATCCTCTGCAATCTCTTCAAATTGCGTTATTTCTATTATGGCAGGTATTACCATTAAAAAACTTCAATCCTATTTAGGAGAAAGAAATTACGCAAGAATAATGCCAAATACACCAGTATTTGTTAACGAAGGAATGTCTGTTGTTTCATTCTCTAATGGTTTTAGAGATGAATTCGTATTAGATATATTTAAATGTATAGGAAAAGTCATAGAACTAGACGAAAGTTTCTTAAATAGTGTTACTGCCCTTTCTGGATCTGGTCCAGCATACGTATATATGTTTATAAAGGCATTAATAGATGGTGGTGTCAAATGCGGTCTAGATGAAGCAACAGCAAAAACACTTGCTATCCAAACTGTTATAGGTTCTGCAAAAATGGTAGAAAAGTCTCCTCTAGACATAGATACCTTAATTAATAATGTATGTTCTAAAGGCGGCACGACTATCCAAGCTGTTAATAGCTACAAAGAAGATGACTTAGAAGGTATAGTAATTAAAGGCATGGAGAAATGCAAAGCAAGAGCCGAGGAATTAGGTAAGGAATGAAAGATATAGAAATGTACACAGATGGAGCCTGTTCTGGTAATCCAGGACCTGGTGGTTGGGGCGTTGTTCTTATTTATAAGAACCATATTAAAGAATTGTCTGGCGCAGAAGACAACACAACAAACAACAGAATGGAGCTTACAGCCATTATAAAGGCTTTTGAGGCACTTAAGGAAAAGTGTAATATAAAGTTATATTCAGACAGTTCCTATTCCTTAAATCCGTTTTTACAAGGTTGGATTCCACAATGGCAAATGAATGGCTGGAGAAGTTTAAGTAAATCCCCTGTTAAAAATGTGGACCTATGGGAAAAATTAATAGATTTAATGCAAGGTCATAATGTTGAAATGATCTGGGTAAAAGGTCATGCAGAAAACAAATATAACAATAGATGCGATGAACTTGCTAGAAAGGCTATTGAATCTCTTCCAAAAACAACTGAGATTATTCCACCAAACACAGACGAGCAATAAAACTTAATTTATATAAATTAAAATGTGGTGCCGATTTGACACCACATTATTTTTATTAGCATTTTCTAAAGGATTATTTTTCGTCCTTTGGGAAGTTCTTAAGTAAGTCTGCGAATGCTGTTGTGTTAGAATTTCCAGAAATGAATTCTGTTGGTTCTTCAGCTTTCTCTTCTTTTTCTTTCTTTGCTCTTGGCTTCTTAACTTGTGCGCCTTCAGCTCTTTCTTCGAACTTCTTTGTTCTAGATGCTCTTGCTGGCTTCTTTTCTTCTGTTGCTTCTGCACCCTCTTCTGCCTTTGGTTCTTCTTTAACTTCTGGCTCTGGAAGTAATGCTTTAATAGAAAGAGTAATCTTGTTTCCTTCGAAACCGATAATCTTTGCTTCAACTTCTTGTCCTTCTTGAAGAGCTGTTCTTGCGTCTGTTATCCACTTATATGAGATTTGTGATACATGTACTAATCCGTCTACACCATCATCAATACCAATGAATGCACCGTAATCGAATACTTTTTCAACTTTGCCTTTAATGATAGATCCAACTGGATGTTCTTCAGCTGCTTTATCATATGGCTTCTTTTGTAATTGTTTGTAACCAAGAGAAATCTTGTTGTTTGTTCTGTCCATCTTAAGAACAACGAAGTCATATTCTTTGCCCTTTTCAAGAACTTCTTGTGGCTTTGTAACTTTCTTCCAACTTAATTCACTTACGTGTGCTAAGCAATCTTTACCTTTAACTTTAACAAATGCACCAAAGTCTGAGAATCTTTCAACTTTTCCTGTTACTACATCGTTTTGATGAACTGTATTCCAGAAATTGTCCTCTACTTCTTGTGCTTCTGCTTTCTTAACTTTTGCAACTGCACTTGATGCTGATGCAACTAATGATTTTGGTAATTTATCTTCTGCTGTCCATGGTTCTTCAACAAAATATTCTTTTACAGATTCTGTTTCTGTTCCGTCTTCATTTGTTGTCTTGACAGTTTCTTTCTTCTTGAATCTCTTTGGTAAAAGTTCAACTGTTAATGTCTTTCCAACATATTCTTCAAGCTTTGGTTTCTTCTTTCCATACTCTACTTGGCTTGCTGGGATGAAGATTTCATAATAATTTCCAACTTTGCCTCTGAGTCCTTGACCTTTTTCATCTACTGAATCAACTCTTACTTCAAATGTTCCATTGATGAGTTGTTCTTTGAGTTGTTCGTCATTGAACTTCTTTTCATCAATTCTCTTCTTAGAGAGAATTACATTTTCTTTACCTGTATCTATAATAATTGCTTGGAATTTATCGCCAACTTTGTAATCTGCTTTGTTATATGTTCCATCTATAGAAACTTCGAACTTGTCAATAAATCCATCCTTCTTTCCACCGAGACTTACATATAATCCTTCATCTGAAACTTTGATTACAGTACATGGGAACTTTCTTCCAGGTATGTATTGTGTAAAACTTCTATCGATTTCTTTAAGAAGATCATCCATTGATTGTGGACCTTCTACTGTGCTAGCAGTTGTTTCTACTGCCTTTGTTTCTTCTGCAGTCTTATTAATTTCTTTTGACATAGACTGTACAACCTCCTCGATCAACCACGGTGGTGTGCTTGCTCCTCCCGTAATTGCAATGCTATTTTTTTGCTTCCTAAATTTTTTATATATTTCCTCGATGTCACTCTTGCCCTCACAAAAATAGCTTTCTTTGTTTATGCGTTTTGCAACTTCGAACAAATTTTTAGTGTTTGAACTTCGCTTGTCTCCAATGACTATTACACCATCATTTGAGGCCGCTAAAGAAGAAATATCTTCTTGTTGTTGTCTAGTAGTATAACAAACAGTATTGTAAATGACAAACGTTTTACTTGAAAAAATAGGGTTAATTTTTAAAAAATTACTCACTTTATCCACATTTTCAGGCAAAATTGTAGTTTGGAACACTATTGAGACCGGTTTTTCACCAATTTTAAGACTCTCGTACTCTGCAACCGGAACTACATCAACTTTGGTTGTCGAATAGGTCTTTGAAGCTATTACTTCATCATGATTTGGGTTTCCAATAATGATAATCTCATCACCAAGTGCACTTCTTTCTTCAATGATGTTGTGTATCTTTTTAACAACAGGACACGTTAAATCAAAAACCTCTACTCCATTTTCTTTTAATGTTTCAATGAGCCCTTTCTCAACTCCACCTGCTTTAATAATAGCAACTCCACTTTTCAAAGATTTTGCATCTTCTTGAGATATAACCTCAACATTTTGCTCTTGCAATTTCTTAACAACACTTTCATTGTGTACAAGCTCACCAACCATATAAACTTCTTTATGGTCTTTTGCTATTTCAACACTACGATTATATGCTGTCTTTACACCATTGCAAAAACCGGCAGTCTTGGCTACATTTATTATCATTTCTCGCTATCTAACCCCTTCTTTTTTTGTTTTGCATACATTTTTGGATTGTTTTCTTCTACCCATTTGTTACACAATTCTCTTGTCTCAACCATCTTGTCATAGACCTTTTGTGTAGCTCTTTCAAATGCATCTTGAGATTTGTCTCCATAGAACTCAGAAAGATCAAATGGCTCTCCAATATATAGATAGTTTCTATGGAATGTTTTGTGCATTTTGAAATAAATCATTGGGAGAATAGGCTTTTTAGTCTTTAAAGCAAATCTAGCACATCCTTGCTTGAATTCTCTCATTTGCTCTGTACCTGCTTTATTTCTTGTTCCCTCTGGATACATAGAAAGTATCTTGTTATTCTTCAAAACTGTAAGAACAGCCTTTGTAGCCTCTATATCAGCTTCTCCTCTCTTAATTGGAATAGCACCACATGCTCTTAAAAACTTATTTGCAAATTTATTTTTAAAAGCTTCAGCTTTTGCAAGAACGTGTATTTCTTTTTTGTACAATTGACCAATTTGAATAAGTGTGTCTTGGATTGCATAGTGATTACAGATAACTAAACCACCCTCTGGCAACATCTTTTCAAAGAAATATTCCTTGTTGATAATCTTTGTTGGCCATAGCATTGCAACAAATGGCCTTGCTACGCATCTACAAAATCTATATAGTGACATTATTTTACTTTCTCCTTTACAATTTCTATGACCTTATCTGCAACTTGCTCAATAGACAAATCGGAAGTATCTAAGAAATATGCGTCCTCTGCTTGTTTAAGAGGTGCTATCTCTCTATGTGAATCATTGTAGTCTCTTTGAATAATATCCTTTAAGAGTGCTTCATAATCTACACTTTGTCCTTTTGCTTCAAGTTCTAACTTTCTTCTTGTTGCTCTAACTTCCGCTTGTGCTGTGAGGAAGAACTTGCAGTTTGCCTTTGGCAAAACAAATGTTCCAATGTCTCTTCCGTCTAATACAACGTCATGAGAAAGTGCAAATTCTCTTTGTAAATCAACAAGCTTATATCTTACACAACCGTGCTTAGAAACGTCTGAGGCTGCTTTAGACATATAATGTTCACGAAGGAATGGAGTTGTGTTAAATCCGTTAATTAAGATTTGTTGTTCGCCATTCTCAAATACTATATCCATCTTTACATCTGGAAGTAATGGCTCAACTTGTTTCTCATCCTCTACATTTACATTATTCTTTAGGCACCAATATGCAAGTGCTCTGTACATTGCACCAGTATCTAGGTATATAATACCCATTTTCTTTGCAACAATTTTTGCTATTGTGCTCTTTCCTGCACCAGCAGGTCCGTCTATTGCTATATTTATCATAGTAGTTTCCTCCTATTTGTTCTTAATTATTGCATTTGCAGCAACATATGCTGTGCTAAATGCTATTTGAAGATTAAATCCACCCGTAAATGCATCTACATCTATTACTTCTCCAGCAAAATATAGTCCGTTCACTAACTTGCTTTCCATAGTTCCTGGATTAATCTCTGTTGTCTCTACACCACCACTTGTAACCGTGGCAGACTCTATTGAAGAAATTTTCTTAACATTGAACTTAAGACCTTTCAAAGTCTTGTATAGTCTAATTCTTTCTTCCTTTGTTATGTTGTTTACTTTCTTACTTGGATCTATTCCAGCTTCTTTTAATACATAATGTATTAATCTTTCTGGTAATAGTTCTTTCATTACGTTTTTTATATCTGAATTCTTGGCTATGTCAAACTCTCTTAATAACCTTGCATTAAGTTGTTCTTCATCTAATGCAGGTTTGAGATCTAAAACCAAAGAAACATTGTCTAATCTGTTAATTAAAGAAGAAATTGTTAAAACAATTGGTCCTGAAATACCATCATCTGTAAACAACATCTCACCAAATTCACTAGCAACACGTTTAGTTGTGTATGCGTGCAATTTTACATTCTTTAGAGATATTCCCTCTAGTGCCTTTACGTCTTCTTTAAGCACTATTGAATTAAGTGCTGGAACTGGTGTAACAATACTGTGTCCGAACTTTTTTGCAAAGGTATAACCATCTCCTGTTGAACCAGTTAAAGGATAAGACATGCCACCAGTACAAATTAGCACATTTCGTGCATCTAACCACTTGTTTTTTCCATATTCAATATGGAATACATCTTCATTTTTGGATATATTTGTAACCTCTGAATCCACTTCTACATTCACTTTGAGAGCTTTTACTTCTCCTCTTAGAGCATCTGTAATGGATGCAGATTTTCCACTCTTTGGGAATACTCTATTTCCTCTTTCCACAACTAATTCTACACCTAAATCTTCAAAGAAAGACATAGTGTCTTGTGGTGTGAATTTATACATTGCACTTCTTAAGAATTTGGAACCATTTACAACGTTATTTAAAACTTCTTGTGGCAAAGTATCATTGGTTAGGTTACATCTTCCCTTACCAGTAATATAAACTTTCTTACATGTTTTTTCGCTTTTTTCGAGTATAGTGGTCTCTATACCTGCTCTTGCAAGCAAGATTGCAGCAAACATACCACTTGCTCCTCCACCGATAATACATGTATTAACTATTGCCATTTTTCTTCTCTCATCTTCTCTAGTGTTTTTGTATCTGTTGAATATGCTGGCACAGGAGCTATTGCTATATAACCTCTATCTACCCAAGCACAGTCATCATCATGATCTGTTTCTGCTTTGTTTATTGGTTTACCAATAACAGAGTATGAACCATCTTCATTTTTTGTATAGGTATCGTTATATTCTCTCCATCCACAATTAGTAACAACTGTACCCTTGATTTTCTCTGCATTGTACCAAGGAATATTAATGTTAATTGCCATGAATAAAGAGGCATACTTTTTAAGTTTTTCTAGGTTTTCAATTAAGAAATTTGCCGGATATGAGTAATCCTCCGTTCCTTTCATCTTTGCTGAAATAGCAATTGCAGGAAGACCTAGTAGAGTTGCCTCACAAGCAGCTGAGAATGTTCCAGAATAAATACAGTCTGTTCCAACATTCATACAAGTATTAATTCCAGAGATGCAGATATCGAATTTAACATCCTTATATGGAATTGCTAAAGCAAACTTAACACAATCAGCTGGATATCCTCCAACAGCAACACATGGACAATCTAATTCACCTTTGGTGAAATCCTTCATATTTATCTCTTGCATCCTAATGCTGTGTCTTAAAGAAAGTGCGTGTGATGTTGCAGATTGTTCAGCCATTGGTGCTGAAATGTAAACCTCGTGCCCATTTTCTTTCAATTTCTTTGCAAGATATATAATACCTGTTGCAAAATATCCGTCATCATTAGTTAACAAAATTCTCATAGACTCTTTAGATACTCCACTTCTTCGCTTCTTAATTCTCTATATTTGCCTCTAGATAATCCACCTAGTCTTAAATCTCCAATTGCAACTCTCTTTAAGAAAATTACATTTTTCTCAACAGCTGCAAACATATTTCTAATTTCTCTATTTTTACCTTCGGTAATAACTACCTCAAGTCTAGTTGTCTTTTCTTCTTTGTCTAGAACTGTAACCTTTGCAGAACCATATCTTTCTCCATTAACTACAGCACCTTTTCTTATGATTGCTAAATCAGATTCAACAATGTTTCCTTCAATCTTTACTATGTAAGTCTTTGGAATTTCACTACTTGGATGTGTTAATTTGTGTTGAAGGTCTCCATCATTTGTTAAAAGCAATAATCCTTCACTATCATAGTCTAATCTTCCTACAGGAAGAACTTTTTGTTCTATATCTCCTAAGAAATCATAAATGGTCTTTCTATTTCTATCGTCAGACGTAGTTGTAACGCATCCTTTTGGCTTATAGAACATGAAATATACTTTGTTGAGATTTGGTACAACTTTCTTTCCATCTACGAATACAACGTCTCTAGAAACCTCAACTTGCGTAGCAAGATCTGTTACAACCTTCTTGTTTATTGTAACTCTTCCGGCTTTTATAATCTCTTCTGCCTTTCTTCTGGATGCGACTCCGCAATCTGCTAAATATTTATTTAATCTCATAATTACTCAATTGACTTAATGTCTTCTCCCTTTAAGAAGTCTGGTATTTCGTCATCATCCTCATCTACGTCTTTTTCATCCGTATCATAAGGATCTACTACTGGTTTTTCTTCCTCTACTGGCTTATTTTCAGTAGTTTCTTCAATTTGTGGAGTTTCTTCTACAACTTCAGCAGTCTCAATTTGTTCCTCACTATTGAAAATAGAACGATTTGTAAATAATGCTTCTTGTTGTGGTTGGTAAAGCATTTGTATCTTAGACATGACTTCAGCAAGATCTGGTAAGTCTTCTAATGATTCAAGTTCGAATTTCTTTAAGAACTCATCTGTTGTGCCATATAATATTGGTCTTCCAAGTGCATCTTTTCTTCCAACAACTTCAATTAGTCCAGCTTTTAGAAGAGCTGTAATAGCGTAATCTGAGTTAACTCCTCTCATTTCTTCAAGTTCAAGCTTGGTAATTGGTTGTTTATATGCAATAGTAGATAAAACTTCAAGCAAATTCGTTGTTAATTCTTTCTCTTTTAACGGAGTTAAAATTTCTGCAATAGCATCTCCATACTTAGGATTTGTTGAGAATTGTAACTTGCCATTGAATTCAAGGAATACTACACCTGATCCATCCTTTGGATACTTCTTTGCAAGGTCTTTTTTAACAGCAACTAACGAGTTTTTCGTTAATCCTTGTACCTTATCTACTAAATCTTTCTCTGAAATAGCGCTTCCTGAAGCAAATAATACTGCTTCAACAATATCTGTCATTACGCTCATTTGTAGTCCTCCTCTTTACAGTCCACTATTACATCTGCACTTTGTTCTACGTATGTTAATACAATTTCTCCAAATAATTCTTCTTGCTTTACATTAAGTTTTTGATATGAAAGCAATTCTAGAATTGCTAGGAATGTAGTTACTATGTCATTTCTATCATAATCTGGTTCAAATAATGATGTGAAAGTAAACTCTTTCTTTTCCCTAGCAACACTTTCTATATGAGCAATTTGCTCTGAAACTGAGAACTTCTCTCTTACAACTTTCTTTGGTATCTTTTCTTTTTGAGCAACATCAGCACGTACAACAATTCTTGCATATGCTTCCATTAATTTCTCAAGATTGAAATTAACAAGGGCAACTCTATAGTCTTTTTCATCATATTCAGGTGGTCTATAGAATCTATTTGTTGTTTCTAGAAGTCTCATCTTCTCAGCTTGCTCTTTCATTAACTGATATTCTTTGACTTTGAGAATGAATAAGTCTCTTTCATCTGGTTCAGAATTCTCTTCTTCATCCTTTGGTAAAGTCTTTATAGACTTTAGATAAAGCAATTCAGCTGCCATAGTGATAAAGTCTCCAGCATAATCATAGTCTAATTCTTCTTTTGGAGTGTTCTTAATAATTTCTACATATTGGCTTGTAATCTCTGAAATAAATAGATCCTCAATAGCAATCTTTTGGTCATGAATCATCGTGACAAGCATATCTAAAGGTCCATCAAAATCAGCAATATGATAAACGATAGTTGGAGACTCATTAAAAATCTCCTTTTCATCTAAAGATGGTTCTATTATTTCTGGCATATTTGCACTATCATCTATGCTCATTTGTCTAATATCTTCATCCATTAAAACACCACTCCAAATACTTTTAACATAGGATTTAATATTCCGTTCACTACGGCTCTTATATATAACGAGAACACATCTGCATAAGGAGTAATATATCCAAGTATTGTACTTAGGATTATTAATCCTAAAAGAATGAATGTTCCGTATCTTCTCATGAATTGACAGAACTTACTGTTTGGCGCAAAAGCTTCTATTACCCTAAATCCATCTAGTGGGAATATAGGAAGAATATTGAATGCCATAAGTGTTAAATTGATTACTGCACCATAAAGGAAGAAATATTCCACAAAATATATGAAATAATACAATCCCTTAGATACACTTTCTACACCCTGCAAAATAGCAAGTAATCCTGCCAATAATCCTATGCATATAAATGCAAGGATTAAATTAGTTAGTACTCCAGCAATTGCAACTAAGAAAGAATCTAACTTTTGATGTTTGAAATTTCTTGGATCTATTGGTACAGGTCTTGCCCATCCAAAACCAACAACTATAAACATCAAGAAACCAAATATGTCAAAATGCTTTGCAGGATTTAAAGATATTCTGCCATTCAGTTTAGCAGTATCATCTCCACACCAAAGCGCAACAATACCATGAGCATTTTCATGAAGAATAATAGCTCCCATTGCAGCTAAAACAACTGCAACAAAACCAAGTATAACTTGGATGGTATCTCCACTTTGTAATAGCATTCTAATCATAAATGATTAGTTCTCCTTTGTTTTAAATCCAATTTGGTACTACATCTCTAGAAATAAGGTCCTCATATCCCTCTGGTTCTACTATGTAGTCTGCTTTATCTTTATCCACCAAAACAACTGGAGGAATTGGGTTGAAATTATAGTGAGAAGCCATTGAATAGTTGTATGCTCCAGTACTAAATACTGCAATAACGTCTCCAACTTTTGCTTCTTGAAGTGGTATGTTCTTTGTAACAATATCTCCACTCTCACAACACTTTCCAACTATGGTTGAAATCTTATCCATCTTCTCGCCTGCTTTGTCTGCAACACAAGCTTCATATTGAGATTCATATAATGCATGACGTGGATTGTCTCCCATTCCACCATCTATTGCAACATAGTGTTGGTCTCCAGCATCTCTAATTCCTTGTACTGTGTAAAGAGTTATTCCAGCTTCTCCAACAATAGATCTTCCTGGTTCTGAAATGATGAATGAGTCTTTTAATCCTTTTTCTTTGAACTTCTCTCTAACTAATGCACATACTCTTCCAAGTTGCTCTGCATACATTTGAGGAGTAAATTTTGGGTCTTCATTGGTATAATATATACCAAAACCACCACCAAAGTCTAAAATATCACACTCAATTCCATTCTCTTTAAGCTTTACCATAAAGTCTGTCATAATCTCAATTGCTTGTGTATAAGCAGAAGCATCATATATTTGAGATCCAACATGGCAATGTAAACCTAAGAAATTAACATTTTTGTACTTTTTCTCTATTCCTGAAATAAAATCTAATGCGTCACCATAAACATTGAAACCAAATTTTGAATTTGGAACAGCAGTTTGAACAGCTTCATATGTGTGTGCAGCAACACAAGGATTGATTCTAACTAATACAAAAGCCTCTGTATCATTCTTTTCGCATATGTCTTGAATGACATTTAACTCATTGTAGTTATCTACAACAATAGCACCTACTCCATTCACTACAGCATACTCCAACTCATAGCGTGTCTTGGCATTTCCATGGAAAATGATGGTGTCAAATGGAACTTTTGCTCTATTTAAAGCATGTAATTCTCCACCAGATACTGCATCAAAATACATTCCTTGTTTACAAAGTAACTTAGATGTTGCTACAGAACAGAATGCTTTGGAGGCATATGCTACTGCACCTGGAGCATATTTGTTCATTGTTTTAACATAAGCACTTGAAACAGCCTTCATATACTCTGCATCCATTATATATAATGGTGATCCAAATTTTTTAACTAAATCTGAAGCATAAAAAGAACCAATTTTTAATCTGTTGTTTTCAATTGTTAAGGATTCACGTAAATTCATAGTTCAACTCCATTTTATATAAAAATAATTTATATAATTTTACAACACTCACCATTAAAAAGCAAAAGAAAATATTAAACTAACCTAAAAAGGCATAAAATCAATAACCATACAATATGTTCGATATCTGCTCTAAAAAGTGCCATTTTTTAGAAAGTATTTTAGTTTTTTACGATTTTTAGAATAGTTTTGGTATAAAAAATAAGCCAGAATATGATTTCTGACCTATTTTGCATATTTGAAATTTTATAATTTAGTTTATTTTTTCTTCTTGTTATCGTCTTTTGTGAGACTTTCTTTTAAGGAAACCAAGCTTTCAATTTCTTCTAAAAGCGTATTAATATCTTTAAATTGTCTATGGACTGAAGCATATCTTACGTATGCAACTTCATCAAGTTTCTTCAACCCTTCCATTACTAAGTCCCCTATAAAGTCTGATGTGACTTCTGGTTCCAATGAATTAATAACGTCTCTTTGGATATCTTGTACAAGCTTATCTATATCATTCATGGAGATTGGACGTTTCTCACAAGCCTTCATAATACCAATTTTTACCTTAGATGGATCAAATTGTTGTCTTGTACCATCTTTCTTAACTACCATAACTGGTGTATTTTCGATAGTTTCATAGGTTGTGAATCTTCTTCCACATGCTTCACACTCTCTTCTTCTACGAATTTGTGTTCCGTCCTCGTTTTGTCTTGAATCAATAACCTTGCTGTTTGTGCATCCACAAAATTGACATTTCATAGTTATACAACTCCTATATATATAATTATTGTAAATATTATACTATATGTAGTGTTTTAAGTAAAGATTTCAAACTATTTTTATGAATAAATGTATAAAATTTGTATAAATTAGTTTTCGTAGAAAACGTTTGATGTAATCATATCAACTTTCATTCTTCTTAAAAAGTTTCTAACAATCTTACTATCTACTGTCCATACCTGAACAATTAGACCTTTATTATGGAACTTTTTAACCAACGTTGGAGTACAAATTGCAAAAAGAACATCTATAGAAATGCCCAAATCCAAGCATTTGTCGAAATTTTTGTCTCCTGGTTTGTTTGAAAGATACTGAACTTTAACATTTTGATCATAATTATGGACTCTACAAATGCTTTCAAAGTCGAATCCAATGAATATACAATGGTCTCTATCATAGTATTCATCGACTATTTGGAAGATTCTTACTATTTGTTCATCGTTTAAAGAGTCATCTTTAAGTTCTACAACGGCAATTTTGCCACCATTTTTACATATTTTAAGATATTCATCAAATCTACATAAATATATTTCATCATCTGTTACATCGTTTTTTAATGTTTTTTCTACTAATTCAGCATATGTGGATTCTTTCACAACTCTCTTTGTTCCATCATAATACAAAACTTCTTTATCATGATTACATACAAAAATACCGTCTCCAGTCTCTCTTATATCCGTTTCTATACCGCAGAATGGCATATCTGCAGCCTTTTCAAAGGCTAATGCAGTATTTCCTGGATATTTTGAAGAATATCCTTGGTGGGCTGTATATAAAGGTTCAGATTTATCTATATTGTTAATTAAAAGAAATATAGTCGTAGCAAGTACAATTATGATAATAATCCAAACAATTATCTTTTTGACCATAAAAGGCTCCTAATTACAATGTATTAAACATATCAAATGGCACCATAGCATCATAGTTTCTTGGTTGAACCTCACCCAATGCATATAAAACAATGGATGCAATGTCTTGTGTAACCATTTTCCCTGGTGTTCCTTTAATAATATTGCCCAAATCTCCATTTACAGCACATGTTGCAGTCTTTTCAAGCTCACTTTCACCACCATGTCCGCCACCTTCTTTGTGACCATGATCAGATACACATATAAATAAGGTTCCATGAACAAGATCATTTGCCTCTAAATAATCATACATTTCGCCAATTCTTGCATCTTCTGCTTTAATTGCATCTTCATATTCTTTGCCTGTGCCTTTAGTATGGCCAGTTTCATCTACATTATCTAAATGAATAAATGTAATTCTGGGATTTATTTCTTTAAATACTTCTTTAAATTTTGCAACACAGTAATCATCTTGTTCTACATGCATTCCATCTTTGGATTCTTTGTCTGAATACTTAATCATATTGTTCATATTTTCAATACATCCATGATTAATTGGATCCCAACTTGCTATAGATAAGCACTTTTCTTCTGGATGTTTATTTAAATATGTCTTAAATATTGTTGGATATTCTTCAGATTTATATGCTCTAACCCATGCGTCCTCGTTGGTTATTCTGTGCTTTTGGTATCTAACACCAGTAAACATAGAAACCCAGTTATGTGCACTTACAGATGGGAGCTGTGTGGTTACAGAATAAGAAATGGAACCATCTTTAAATATTTTGTCATAGTTTGGAGAATCTAAATCCTTAAATTTAGTTCCCATACCATCTATACCAAATATAACAACTCTGTCATATTTAACAGCGTTTGCTACATCTGCATTTGTAGGAATTATCCCATTAGAATAACGTTCTGGAAGATGTTTAGCCATAAAATCCATGCCCCATATTGAAACACCAACAGATACTAACATACTTGCAATAATAATACATGTAATAACTATTAAAGCTATTTTCCTTTTCTCCATTTGTTACTCCTTATTCATAAAATAAGCCAGCATATTTAATACTGGCTCTATATTTAGGTCTGATTATTTATTATTCTCTGCCTTTTCTAAGTTTTTGTAAGAATGCAGGAAGTTTCTTTTCTGCACCAACTGAGATTCTTGAACTCTCAACAGATGTTTCTGGCTCTTGTACCTTTGGTTGTTGAACTTGTGGTTGTGGAGCATATTGTTGTGGTTGTTGAGGTTGAACTGGTCTTTGTGGTTGTTGTTGTGCTAATCCCTCTGGTGTGTTTGCTGCAAAGTTGTTGCTTAATCTGGATTGTTGGTTAGCAAATAAATTACCATTGTATTGTCCTTCTTCCTCTGGCTTGTTTCCACCTAAACCTAATGCTGTATTGATGGACATTGGCTTTTGAAGTGGTACTGTGCCTGGAGTTGTTTGTGGTTTTTGCTTTGCATCTTCAAATCCAGTTGCAATAATTGTGATTTCGATATCTGTCTTTTCTGGAACAAATCCTGTACCAAAGATGATATTTGCATTTGGATCAATAACTTGCTTAATGATATCACAAGCAGAACTTACTTCACCAAGTAACATGTCTTCGCCACCAGTAATGTTAACAATAACACCTGTAGCACCTTGAATATCTGTTTCAAGCAATGGAGATGATACTGCACCTCTAACTGCATCAACAACTCTATTTTCACCTTTACCATAACCGATACCCATATGTGCAAGTCCTTTACTTGAAAGAATTGTACGAATATCTGCAAAGTCTAGGTTAATTAACTCTGGATGTGTGATAACATCGGATACACTTTGAATACCTTGACGTAATACGTCATCAGCAATTTCAAATGCACGTTTAAATGATATGCTTCTATCTAATGCATCAATAAGCTTTTGGTTAGGAATAATAAGAATTGTATCTACGAAATTCTTTAATGCCTTAATACCAGCTTCTGCATTTCTCATACGATTTTGACCTTCAAAGTTGAATGGCTTTGTAACAACTGCAATTGTTAAAATTCCCATAGACTTTGCGATTTCAGCAACTATTGGAGCAGCACCTGTTCCTGTGCCACCACCCATACCGGCTGTGATGAATAAAAGGTCTATTCCTTGGAGTGCTGCCTTAATCTTGTCTCTAGATTCTTCAGCAGCTTGTCTTCCTACTTCCGGATCTGCACCTGCTCCTAATCCATTGGTTCTCTTTGCTCCAAGTTGAATTCTGCACTTTGGATCTACAACTAATGACATGTTGAGAGCTTGCATATCTGTATTCATAACAACAAATGTTGCACTCTTAATTCCTGCTCTTATCATGGTGTTAACAGCATTGTTTCCACCACCACCAATACCACAAACAACTATGTTTGCAAGTCCTGGTTTCTTTTCAGATACTGGAGGTTGATAATCTGGATCTACTGGTTCTTCAACTACATCTTCTTCCATAACCTCATCTAAAGATGGTTGTACAACTTCTTCCTCAACTATTGGAGTTTCGTCTACTTGTGGTTGATATACTTCCTCTGGTTTATATTGTGGTTGAACTGGTTGAACAGGTTGTACAGGTTCAACTGGTGCTTGATACACTGGTTGTTGAACTGGTTGTGTGTATGCTGGTTGCGTATATTGTGGTGCAACTGGCTGTTGATATGTTGGTTGAACTGGTTGCTCTATAGGTTGATATGTTGGAGCTACTGGTTGAACTGGAGCATTGTATTGTTGCTCGTTGTTGTTTTGTCCATTATTGTTATTATATCCACCGAAGCCAAATCCTGAATTGTCGTACATTATTTTTTGCCTCCATTAAATAAACGTTTTATGAAATCCTTAAACGAGAACTTTGCAAGACTCTCTGCAACAATTAAGAGCGATGTCTTGGATGCTTGAGATGCCTTTACATAGCCTGGAAGTTTAGGAGATACTATTTCTATATTTCTTACTAATTGCTCACTTAGATATTTCTTTGCTCCTCTTATATGGGAAATTCCTTCTCCTGTTAAATAGATTGGAGCATATGCAGGTGTATCATATTTTGCTTGAGATAAAACTTTTTTTATGATATCTGCAAACATATCTAATCTTGCTTTTACTATGTCACATGCCTCTGTAGCTGTTATTGAGAATTCGCCATCCTCTATTAATACAGCACCTTCTGCATAATTTAAGTTCAAATCTACTAAGTCTTTTGCTCTTTCTGCAACTTCGTATGGAACATCTAAGTATTCAAGCATATCAGCTGCGATATGAGCACCACCCATTGAGAATGAAGCAAGAGATAAAATTCCTTCGCCTCTTCCAATAGCAACGTGTGATGAAATGTAGCCAATGTCTACCATAATGAATGAATTGTCTCTTTCCTCTTTTTCAAAGAGAGCTAAGCATTCTGCCCATGGTGTACAAATATAATGTACTTCATCAAATCCACAAGACTTTGTTATTTCGTCAAAGAATTTAATAAACTTTCTTTCTGCTAAACAGTAGCTTACAAATGCATCTGCTTTCTGTGCAGTTAATCCTCTAACGTCAAAATATAATTTATCTTCATCATTGAGTGAATAATAAATTGCTGCATGATTTATAGTTTGGTATTTAGGATCGTTAGCAAATACATCACCTTTCTTGAATAAGAAATCTATATCTGCATCGATAATCTTACGTTCTCTGTCTAGTGTAATTCCAATATTCTTTGTAACTACAGCACAAAATTCTGCTGGAACACCAACATAAATTTTAGTTGTATTGGATTGTGCACCTTCAATTGCTTCTCTTAATACTTCGCAACAAACTGCACGTGTTTCTTCTTTATCTAGCCAGTCGCCATCTGAATAACCTGCATATTGCTTCTCTACATCAGACTTAATGCCAAAAACAGATTGTGCTTTTTTAACACCAACTATTGCACTAATTAATCTAGAACCAATATCCAATACGGCTATGTCTTTGGTGAATAATGAACTCATATTTCCTTAAAATCCCTTTCTATTTTATATATTATATAAGTATTATAATTATTTTTGTATTTTTATGCAAGAATATAATAAAGAAAATGCTTCGGAATGTAATTCCAAAGCATGTAATGCATTATTATTTCTCTATGCTAATCTCGATTTGGTTGCCAGATGGGACTAACGCATTACCAGAGTTAATCTTCTTGGCATTTACACCGATTAAGATAACAACCGCTACAATTACGGCTACATATACTCCTATTAAGATTTTGCCCTTTAATCCTAATTTGCGTTGCTTTTCTTCTTTATGTGCCTTTAATTGTTCAAGCTTTTGAGCTAATCTGCTTTGCTTCTTTTCTGGTCTGTATATAGGTGCAGATATTGCATCTACTTCTCCATTAAATGCCATTGTCATTTGTGAAGATGCAGAATAGCTTAATTTGCTATCTAACTCACCATTTGAGAGTCTATCTTTGTCTTGTACTGTAAACTCAAATAATGATAATGGTTTGTATTCTTCTCTTCCAATTCTTGGAGAGAATTCATTATCTAATGAAACATCTGGTTCATCTAATTTTTGATTTTGTTGATTTGCAACATATTGATCTATTATTGAATCTATGTTTCTATGAGCATATTCGTTTTGTTGTGGAGCATAATAGGCTTGTCCAGCATTGTAATCTCTTACTTGCTCAGTGGACATAGGTTGGGTATATGGTCTTGGTGCAAAATAGTCATAATCATTCATAGAAGTATCTTGCACAGGTTGTTGTGCATTGTTATAAGAACGACCAGAAAATTCCTCAAAAGATGGGAATTGTGTTATCCTGTTGTTTACTTGTTGTGTGTTTCTTCCTAAAACATCTTCTAATGTCATTGCCATAGTTTTGCTCTCCTTTTATACCCTTTCTATTATTCTGAGTTTTGCACTCGCTGCTCGTTTATTTCTTTCTAACTCTTCATCACTAGCGATGATTGGTTTTTTATTGACTAACTTTACTTGTTCCTTTCTTCCGCAAACACACTTTGGGAAAGATGGTGGGCAGGTACATCCAGTTGCTAAATCTCTGAATGTCTCTTTTACTATTCTGTCCTCCAAAGAATGGAAGGAAATTACACACATTCTACCCTCTTTTTTAAGCCTTAAAGCCATTTCTTTTAGAGCATCATGAAGTCTGTCCAATTCTCCATTAACCTCTATTCTAACCGCCTGAAATGTCTTTTTGGCAGGGTTTCCATTCTTGTATCTGAACTTGGCTGGATAACAACGCTCTACTATATTGCTCAATTGTGCTGTTGTCTCTATTTCACCCTTCTCTCTTTCTTTGACTATTTCTCTTGCAATTTGTCTTGCAAAACTTTCTTCGCCATACTCGAAAAGGATTCTGCTTAGTTCACTCTCACTGTATTCGTTGATAACTATCTTTGCATTTAGATATTGACTTTGATCCATCCTCATGTCTAAAGGTGCATCTTGTATATAACTAAATCCCCTTTCTCCGTTATCAACTTGATAAGAACTAATACCAAGGTCCACAAGTATTCCGTCTAATTTGTCAATGTTCAGTTTGTCTAGCTCTTCGCTAAAGTTTTTATAATCATTATGGATAAATGTTACTTTATCTATATAATTATTTAATCTTTTATTAGCTGCTTGAAGTGCATCTGCGTCTTTGTCTATTGCTATGAGCCTTCCACCTTTAAGTCTTTTGACTATTTCGATTGAATGCCCCGCACCTCCTACAGTTGCATCCATGTAAATGCCATCTTCTTTTATGTTTAGACCTTCAATACATTGGTCTAACAAAACTGGCACATGCACGAATTCCATTATTTATCCCTCACGCCTTGTGAGATTATTTAACATTGTTTTGAGTTTGTCTGGATCTAGAACTGAGTATCTTGCGTCCCAAACTTCTTTACCCCAAACTTCTAAATATGTACCCTTACCAATTACTACAACATCTTTCCTAATCTTGTATGTTTGTGCAAGTTGCTTAGGGAAAACAAATCTTCCTTGTGCATCTTCCTCTATTTCTGCCATTTTGGAAATGATGTCATTTGCAATTTGGTTTTGTTCATCTGATTCAAGATATGGGTTGGTTGAAAGGAATGGTTTTAAAATTTCACTAGCATTATCGTTGCTAACAATGTAAACACATTCTTGCTTGCCAGGTAACATAGTGAAAGAACTACCAATGAAATCCCTGAACTTTGCAGGTATTCTCATACGTCCTTTTTCATCCAATTGATGGTCTATTCTGCCTAGCATTATTTTGCCCATAATTCCCCCTCTCTCGATAGTTACTTTAATAATACACTATGTTTTGACCACTGTCAACCCCAAAAAATAAATATTTTTAAGAATTTTTTAGTTAACTTGTAAACGATATACAAAAATGAATATGCCCACTTTTGCACAACAATTGCTTATTTTTGTTTGTTTATTTTCCCCTGTTGTGTTAAAGTATTTGTATGAAGGTATTTGTTATTTCAGATTTACATCTCTCAACCACGACCAACAAACCAATGGAAGTATTTGGCGATGAATGGATTGGATATGTTGAGACAATAAAAAAGGACTGGCTTGAAAAAGTACACGATAATGATCTTGTTCTTCTTTCTGGAGACATTAGCTGGGCTATGACAATAGATGAAGCAAAAGAAGATTATGCACTTTTAGACTCCCTTCCTGGAATTAAAGTTGTTGGAAAAGGCAACCATGATTTTTATTGGTCATCTTTAAATAAGGTGCACACTGCTTTCCCTAACTTCAATTTCTTATATAACAATGCTTTTAAAATTGGAAATGTTGTAATTTGTGGAACAAGAGGTTGGAATATTCCAGACGAAAAGAATGAAGAATACGAACAAGATAAGAAAATCTATGAACATGAGATATTAAGATTCCAATTCTCTTTGGATGAAATGAAAAAATTAAGACAAGAAGGAGATACAGTTATTTGTATGTTCCACTTCCCACCCTTTGATGCAACTTACGGAGACACTGATTTCACAAGACTTGTAAAAGAAAATAACATAGATATGGTTGTCTACGGACATTTACACGGAAAGAACGCTAGAGTCTCTCCTGTCGTCACTAAGGACGATATTCCATACTATTTAACATCAGCTGATTTGGTAAACTTCAAATTAACTCAATTAGTCTGAGTCTTCCTCCGCATCTGGAGTTGTTAAAATTTGTTCAATACGGGTAAGGATTTCTTCCTTGCCTATTTTTTTACTTGCAGATGTCATGAAAACATTTTGTTCTCCAACAGATAATCCGTTAGCAATTTTCTTTCTCATTATGTTTCTTTGCATCTTGCTTAATTTGTCGCACTTTGTTGCAACAATTGTACAACCTATATTTATAGAATATAGAAACTGTATTAAAAGTCTGTCGTTGTCTGTTGGTTCTAGTCTACAATCTACAAGTAAGAAAACATTCTTTAGCATAGGGCTTGTTTGAATATAATTCTCAATTAATTTGCCCCACTTTTCTTTCTCTGCATCATTAACTTTAGCAAAACCATATCCAGGAAGATCTACTAAATAAAACTCTCCTTTGTTAATAGAAAAGAAATTAACTAGTCTTGTTCTTCCTGGTGTTGATGATGTTCTTGCTAAACTTTTTTGGTTAACTAAGAAATTAATAAATGAGGACTTGCCTACATTAGACTTTCCTGCAATAGCAATCTCTGGTGCTACACTATTTGGAAGCGTAGAACCAAGTGCTACTGATGTTAAAAATTCTGCATTCTTAATTACCATAATACCTATACAAAAAGGCTCACGTTTTGCCGTGAACCAATTTTCGTTATGCTATAAATTCTACTCCAGAATTACCAATTTTAAGTTCTTCTGGTTTTGTTAAAGAAGGCTCTTTCCTAATAATTGTTGGTTGAACTTCTTTGTTTTCAATGCATTCTCTTGTGACAATGATTTTTTCAATTGTATCGTCAGATGGTACTGTATACATTAACTCTGTTAATGCGCCTTCGAGAATAGATCTTAATCCTCTAGCACCAGTTCCAAGTTCAATTGCCTTTTGTGCACATGCAAGAACTGCATCATCTTCAAACTCTAACTCTACGTTGTCTAATTTGAATTGTGCAATATATTGCTTTGTTAATGCATTCTTAGGTTCTTTAAGAATATTTACAAGTGCGTTCTCGTCTAATCCGTTTAATCCAACAATAATTGGAATACGTCCAACAAATTCTGGGATCAAACCGAACTTGATTAAATCGCCTGGTTGTAACTTCTTAATTAAATCTTCATATTTGCCAGATGTATCACTTCTAATATCTGAACCAAATCCAAGCTTCTTTTGAGAAACTCTGTTCTCAACAATCTTTTCAAGGTTAACAAATGCACCACCACAAATGAATAAGATATTTGTTGTATCTATATTGTAACATTCTTGGTTTGGATGCTTTCTTCCACCTTTAGGTGGTACAGATGCCATTGTGCCTTCAATAATCTTTAATAGAGCTTGTTGTACACCTTCGCCAGAAACGTCTCTTGTAATAGAAACATTCTCGCTTGCTCTAGCAATCTTATCTACTTCATCGATGTAGATAATTCCTTTCTCTGCTCTTGCTATATCTTCATTAGCATTAATGATAAGTTTTAATAGAACGTTTTCTACATCTTCACCAACATAACCAGCTTCTGTTAATGTTGTTGCGTCTGCGATTGCGAAAGGAACGTCTAAGATTCTTGCTAAAGTCTTAGCTAAAAGTGTTTTACCTGAACCTGTTGGTCCAAGTAATAAGATATTACTTTTTTCAAGTTGAACACCAGAAACATCTGCAGCATTTGCATTCACTCTCTTATAGTGATTATATACTGCAACGGATAGAATCTTTTTTGCTTCTTCTTGTCCAACTACGTAATCATCTAAGCGCTTTTTAATCTCTTGTGGTTTTAATAAACGAGCATTACCAGTTGCAGAACCTTGTTTTCCAAAGCTCTCTGCAATTTCTGTTTCGCTTCGCATGAATTCATCCAATTTAATCTTGGCTTCTTCAATACAAAACATACAAAGGTATCTATTCTTTGGCCCTTCGATTAATGGTGTTGTATCGTTTGTTCTACCACAAAATAAACATTTCTTCTCTTCTGACATTCTTACCTCAATAATAATTAGTCTCTAGATTCAAAGATTTTATCGATAATTCCATATTCAAGAGCTTCTTGTGCACTCATGAAATTGTCTCTATCTGTATCTTTGACTACTTGCTCATAATCTTTGCCAGTATTCTTTGCAAGAATAGCATTCATCTTTTCCTTAATCTTTTGGATGTTTTGAGCATGTATCATTATGTCTGAAGCTTGACCTTGGAAACCACCGAGTGGTTGGTGAATCATAATTTCAGAGTTTGGTAATGAATAACGTTTGCCTTTTGTTCCTGCAGATAGAAGGAAAGCGCCCATACTTGCGGCTAAACCTATACAAATTGTAGATACATCACATTTGATGTAGTTCATTGTGTCATAGATTGCCATACCAGCTGTTACGCTTCCACCAGGACTGTTAATGTAAATCATAACATCCTTATTTGGATCCTTGGATTCAAGGTATATTAATTGAGCAACTACTAAATCGGCTACTTGGTCATCAATTTCTCCAGTTAAGAAGATAATTCTATCTTCTAAAAGTCTAGAGTAAATATCATAGGCTCTTTCGCCTCTGTTTGTTTGCTCAATAACTGTTGGTGGATACATATTCTTGATATCTTTCATGTATTATTCCTCGTCTTTCTTTGGTGCAGCTTTTTTAGTTGTTGTTTTCTTTGCTGCAGGTTTCTTTACTGGAGCTTCTTCCTTCTCTGCTTCTGCCTTTGGTTCTGCTTTCTTAGCTGGTGCCTTCTTCTTTGCAGCTGGCTTTGCTTCTTCTTTACCAATTGGCTTTACTGGAGGAATCTTCTCGTATGATACGTTTGCTGTGTTGTTTTCTTTTAAGAAAGCAATGAGTTTGTTGGATAAGATTTGGTTTACGAGATAATCAATTTGTTCTCTTTGAACTGTCTTCTTGAACTCTTCTGCGGACATATGTGCTTCTTCTGCAGCTTTGTTAATCTTTTCATCGATTTCTTCTTGAAGAACTTCCATCTTTTCTGCCTTAACAATTGCTTCCATTACTAAACGAACTTTTACAGACTTTTCTGCTTGCTCTTTGTATTCTTCTTTGAGCTTATCTTCTGTGAGGTTGAGATAATTGAGATAGTCTTGTAATTTCATTCCTTGCATTTGAAGTCTATATGCAAATTCTTGAACCATGCTTTCTGCTTCTTGCTCTACCATTGCTTCTGGAACTTCGATTTCGTTCTTTTCTACGATAGCATCTACTAAAGCATCTTCATATGCTCTTTCTGCATACTTCTCTGCGTTATCTTCAAGTGTTTTTTTAACACTTGCTTTATATTCTGCTAATGTATCAAATTCACTTACTGTCTTTGCAAATTCATCATCAAGTGCTGGTAATTCTTTTGTAGAAACTTTATTAACTTTGCAAGCAAATACAGCTTCCTTACCCTTTAAATTCTCTGCATGATAATTCTCTGGGAATGTTACCTTAACGTCTTTTTCGTCTCCAGCTTTTGTTCCAACTAATTGTTCTTCAAATCCTGGAATGAATGTGCCTGAACCTAATTCAAGGTCATAACCTTGTGCTGTGCCACCTTCAAATGGAACACCATCTACAGAACCTGCGAAGTCGATGTTAACTGTATCACCCTTTTCAGCTGCATCATCTTTGTCGATGATTCTTGCTTGTTGTTGAAGAGTTTTCTTAACTTCATCATCTACTTGTTGATCTGAAATCTTTGTTATGATCTTTGGAATTGTTAATCCCTTATAATCTTTAACTTTAACTTCTGGCTTTACTGTTACAACGATTGTGAATGTTGCTCCACCATCTTTTGTATAATCCATTGCTGTGAGTGCAGGTTGTGCAACTACTTCTAAACTCTCTTCTTTTGTAAGAGCTTCGTAGTATTCATCGTTAATAACGATGTCCATTGCATCTTGATAGAAAACTTCTTTGCCGTATACACCTTCGATAACTTTCTTAGGTACATGTCCCTTACGGAATCCAGCAATAGCATATTGATGCTTTGTCTTTTCGTATGCTGCGTCACAAGCTTTTGCGAATGTTTCAGCGTCTACTGTAAAATCAAGTTGATATTGACTTTTGTCTAGCTTTTTGATTTGATAACTCATTTTATTCCTCCATGTGCGTTTCAACGCATAAGTATATATTTTTTAATAAGTTACAAGATTATAACACGTGAAAAGTTCATTTGCAACAAAAATATGGACTGAAAATGGTACAAAGCATTACAAAAATATAAAAATAATGTATAATATGCACATATGGGTAGCGATTTACTAACACTAAATGCTCTAGCAAAAGAATTAAATGCAAAGATTCAAGGAGCAAAAATAGAAAAAATAGTACAACCTGAGAAAGATGAAATCAGGTTCTTTATTCGTGTTAATAATCGAAATGAGTGTTTAGTTATTTCATGCAATTCCCAGACCCCAAGATGTCATTTAACATATGTTAAAAAAGAAAATCCTATTAATGCACCAGCATTTTGTATGCTACTTAGAAAGTATTTAGTTGGTGGAACTATTGAAAGTGCTTCTATTTTCAATGCAGATAGAATTATTAAGCTTAAAATCACAGCAAGAAATGAAATGAAGGATATTTGCACTTATTATCTCTTTGTTGAGATTATGAGCAGATACTCAAACATCATCTTCACTGACGCTGATTTTATTATTTTTGATGCAATAAAAAGGATCCCATTAAACGAGGATAATACCAACCATTTAGTTATGCATGGAGCCAAATACGAGCCGTTAGAACAAGGAAAAGAGAGTTTTTTGACATCTTCTTTCGACTTTATGAAAGACTTCAAAGGTGGAGATCTTCACTCCTTTATTCTAGACAACATTACAGGCTTCTCTGGCAT